>JAUZIB010000006.1:0-37440 GCA_032887715.1 Candidatus Phytoplasma australasiaticum | reverse complement strand
GTGGTGACACGAAGTTAAATCCTGATAAGGAGTAAATTATGGAAAGCGGTGTGCTTGGAAACTTGCTCGCACCGTTTGGACGGGGGCTGTTGGTAATATTTGATAGAGAAAAACAAAGCTTATCAGAAAAACGCCAATAATCTATCCGTATCTATGAACCTATCCAAAAATATAAATATATTCCTAAATATTTTTTTTAAAATTTAAATTTAATAATTACAAATATTATTTAAATTATTTAAAAAATTATTAAAAAAAAGAATTGAAATCAGCTAATCCTGTTAAATTATAATTATACAATTCTTTAGGCTTTTTAAATTTGTATTGATAATAAGCTGCAATACCAATCATAGCAGCTTGATCTGTACAAAACTTTAAACTTGGGATTAATAATCTTAAATGGGATAATTCTTGAAAAAATCGCTTTTTTAAACTAGCATTAGAAGCTACACCTCCTACTAAAATTAAGTTTTTAGTAGGAAATTTTTTTAAAGCTCTTTTTATTTTGATTAATAAAACCTCAATAACTGCTTTTTGAAAAGAAGCGCATATATCATAAATAAATTTGTTAGACATATTAAGACTATTTTGATTAATTAAATTAATAATTTGACTTTTTAATCCTGAAAAACTAAAATCCAAATTATTATTTTTAATATAAGGCAATGTTAATTTAAAAATAGGTTCACCTTTAAGAGCAAATTTTTCTATAATAGGGCCACCAGGATAATTTAAATTTAAATTTTTAGCAACTTTATCATAAACTTCACCAACAGCATCATCTAAAGTAGCTCCTAATTTCTGTATATCAAAATGATTATTTAAATAAATTAATTCTGTATGACCTCCTGAAACAATTAGAGCTAAAGCAGGAAATTCTATCTCATGTTCTATTTGAACAGAGTAAATATGACCCATTAAATGATTTACTCCCATTAAAGGTTTTTTATAAATATAAGACCAAGTGTTGGCAGCACTAACACCCAATAATAACGATCCTATCAATCCTGGACCTTGAGTTACAGCTACTAAATCTATATCTTTAGGTTTTATTTTTGCTTCGGAAAAAGTTTTTTGTAAAAGATATGTTATTACTTCTAAATGTTTTCTAGAAGCTATTTCAGGCACTACACCACCATATTTTTGATGACATTTAATTTGCGAACAAGTTTCATTTGCTAATACTTCTTTTCCATCTCGAGTAATAGCGATACTAGTTTCATCACAACTAGTTTCAATAGATAAAATAATCATAATTAGAAAACCTTTTTATATTTATTATATTTTTTTATTTATTAATAAATAGTAAATAAATAGTTAATCTCATTGTAAATTAAAAAAATAATTTCATATTTTAAATATATATTTTTTTAAAAACAATGAGAAATTTAAATTATTTTTTTATTTAAAAAATATTTTTTAATTAAATAAAAAATTTAGAATATTTAATTTTATACTTTAATAAATTTTATCGAGAAATAAAACAAAAATAACAATTAAATTTAATATAAAAAATATTATTTTATACATAAAATAAAATGATATAAATGTTTTATATCCTATTATTTTAATTAAAACATTATTACAAGATATTGAAACTCTTTCACCATGAAAGGTTATTACCCTTCACCATAGTCAAGTTCTTCTAAAATATTCTAATTTCAGAATTAAACTGACGACTACTCTAAGTTTCACTTTTTTCTTGAACCTAACAGCTGTTATTTTTAACCTTTTTGAGGTGGATTTTAGGGAGATCAAAGTTACGACATAATTCTACGAAAAGAGTTAGATATAATGAATCATCATTTAATATAATAAAATATCATATATAAATAGCAAATTATAAACTTGCTTTAATACTCCCAATTAACACAATAATAATTAGGTAATAATTCATGAGGATTATCAACGATATTTAAATAATTAAATAACTTATTCAAAGCAATTTTATAATTGAAAGAATTTAATAAAATATGATTAGAATAATTAACTAGCAAATCCGTAGAATATCTTGATTCTGCTAAAATAATTTTGTTATGTTGATAGCTAATAGCGTAAAAATAATCCTTATTAATTTTTATTTTCGGAGTTAAAGGGGTTTTTTCAAAACCGCTAGAAAGTAATAATAAACTGCTAATTTTAAACAAAGGGATATTTAATTCTAAAGATAATAACTTAGCTGTTAAAACACCTATTTTAGTACCAGTATAAGAACCAGGACCACAACCTACTATAATTTTTTTTATTTTAAATAAATTTATAGAATTTGCTTTTAAAATTTTATTAATTAAGGGCATCATACAAGATACGAAACTTTTTGATTTAACATTAACACATGTATCAATAATATTTTGTTCATATGTTAAAATTACTATTTGCATATCTGTTGAAGTATCTATAATTAAAATATTTTTGTTAAAAAATAATGAATTATTGTATATCTTTGTTTTATCGAAACCTTTTTTATTAATATTTAACATTTTTTTGTGTTATTAAAATACCTCTACTATTATTTTTTAAAAATTTAATTTCAACCTTAAAATTCCATAATTTATCAATTTCATCATTTATATAATTCGATTCTATTAAAAGAATATCACCTATTTCTAAATATTCCAATACTTCTTCAAATAAAAAGATTAATTTACTATTATTTTCTAAACGAAAAAGATCCATATGAAACAATGTTTTATTATTAAAATTATAACTTTTAAATAAATTAAAACTAGGACTATTAATTGTTAAAATTCCTAATTCCTGAGCAAAACCCTTTACAAACATAGTTTTCCCTGCGCCCATAGAACCATAAATAAACACAATATTTTTTTTATTTTTATATTGATTTGTAAATAAAATATTTTTGGCTAAAAAAATACCAGCTAATTTAGTTTGTATCGATTTTAAAGATACTTTATTATAAATAAATGTCATTTTTAATTCCATTTTTTCATTGGGAGATAAAAATTATCACTATTAAATCAATTTAGAAAGAGTATTTTCACTTAACTTGTATATGAACAATTAGTGGCCGTACTAAGCGTATAATTTTCATAAATATAATACTTCTAATATCTTTATTATTTCTAAATGAAATAAATTGTTTTTTTTAATAAATCATATTAATTGATCAAAGTTCATGTTTTATAAATTTATTTTTTATTCAATAATAATTTATCAAATTAATAATCAATAAAATATTTAGTTAATTTAAATAAAATTTTAACCATTTATAATCATCAATTTTAATAGATATATTAAAATGATTTAATCAAAAAACATTAATTGGTAAATGTTAATCTAATTAATAATTATAGATTTAACATCTTCATCTATTGTATCTTCTTGTTTTTGGACAACTACTACATTAATCAATTTATCATCATCTTTTAATTTAAATAATCTATTCCCTTCAGTGTTTTTAGATTTAGTAGTAGAAACTTTATTAGCTTCAATACGAATAACTTGCCCTAAATGAGAAATTAAAATTAATTCTTCATTTGGAAAAATGGTTTTTAAAGTAACTAATTTCCCTTTTTTATCAGTGATTTTTAAAGTTTTAACGCCCTTACCTCCTCGTTTTTGCGGTTTATAAAAACTTGCTTGAGTTTTTTTTCCGTAACCAAATTCTGTTACTACCAAAATATCTTGTTCCGGATGACAAACAACAGCTGCTCCTACAATTTGTTCATTTTTATCCATACGCATACCAATAACTCCAGAACTTTTACGATTAGTTGTCCGAATCGAATTTTCTTTTAAACGAATAGATTTACCACCGGAACTCGCTAAAATAATATCTTGTTGACCAGAAGTTTTTAATACTGCTAATACTTCATCATCTTTTTTTAAAGCAAAAGCTATTTTGCCATTAGAACGAATATTAGCATACTCTTGAATACGATTTCTTTTAATAAATCCTTTTTTTGTAACTAATACTAAATAATCTTTATTTTCAGTAAATTCTGTTACACTAGTCAACGTAGTTAAAAATTCACCTTTAGCCATAGGTATTAAATTTACTAAAGGAATACCTTTGGCATGACGCGAATAAGAAGCTATTTCATAACCCTTAATTTGGTATACTTTGCCTTTATTAGTAAAAAACAATTGATAATCATGAGTCGAAGTTATAGCAAAATGTTCTACAAAATCATCTCGATTCATGGTAATCCCTATAACACCTTTACCACCTTTGTTTTGTTTTTTATAAGTATCTAAACTTAAACGTTTAATATACCCTTTATGAGTAATAGTAATTAAAATTTTTTCTTTTTCGATTAATGAAGATTTATCTATATCTAAATCTTGATTTTCCATATTAATAACAGTTCTTCGTCCATCTTGGAAATTTTTTTGTAAATTTAATAAATCTTGTTTTAAAATTTGTTCTTTTAACAACATAGAATTAATAATATTTTTACATTCTGAAATTTTTAATGATAATTCTACATCTTCTTGTTTAATTTTTTCTATTTCTAAATTAGTAATTTTTTGTAAACTCATTTCTAAAATAACTTTACTTTGAAGTTCATCTAATTGATATTTTTCCATTAATTGTATTTGTGCCATTTTAGAATTAGATGAAGATTTAATCAATCCAACTACTCGATCAATATCATTTAAAGCGATAATCAAAGCTTTTACTAAATGTTGTTTTTTAAGAGCTTTAGATAATTCAAATTGTTTTTGACGTTGAATAACATTAATTCTAAAATCAAAAAATTCTTTTAACATTTGCTTTAAATTAACTAATTTAGGGACCCCTTTTACTAAAGCAATCATGTTAAAATTAAAAGACACTTGTATCTGAGAATTTTTATACAAATTATTGAGCACTACATGAGGATTAACATCTCTTTTTAAATCAATAACGAGTTTAATACCTTGACGATTAGATTCATCTCTTAAATCTGTAATTCCATCTATAATTTTTTCTTTAGCTAAAAAAGCAATAGATTCAATTAAACTACTTTTTTTAATTTGAAAAGGTATTTCAGTAATTACAATAGAATTTTTATTTTTATCATTTTGAATTATTTGCGTTTTAGATCTGATAAAAATACGTCCTTTTCCAGTATTATAAATATTTTTTAAATTATCAGCTCCTAAAATTTCTCCTCCTGTAGGAAAATCAGGTCCCTTTAAATATTTCATTAAATCTTGGATTTCTATATTTTTGTCATTTATAAAAGCAATTAGAGCATTAATAACTTCTTTAAAATTATGCGGAGGGATATTGGTGGCCATACCTACAGCGATACCAGTAGAACCGTTTACTAGAAGGTTAGGAAATAAAGCAGGTAAAACTGTAGGTTCTTTTTCATTACCATCATAAGTATCAATAAAATCAACAGTTTCTTGTTCGATATTACGAATTAATTCTATAGCTATTTTAGACATTCTAGCTTCTGTATAACGCATAGCTGCTGCTGAATCTCCATCGATAGAACCGAAATTACCATGTCCAGTAATAAGAGGATAACGATAATTAAAATCTTGCGCCATACGAACCATAGCTTCATAAATACTATTATCTCCATGAGGATGGCAACGGCCCATAACAGCACCAACTACAGCTGCAGCCTTCTTAAAACGTTCTTGATTAGATAATCCTAAATCATTCATTATATAGAGAATTCTTCTTTGTACAGGTTTCATACCATCTCTAATATCAGGAAGAGCTCTTCTTACGATCACACTCATAGCATAACTTAAAAAAGATTTTTTAACTTCTTCATTGATATCTACAACTTCAACACGATTAAAATTAATTTTAGAATTTAAAGAGGAGTGTTCTTCATTTAAACTATCATTATTTTTTTTTGTTTTTTTTAATATCATATTTCACGCCTTTTTTTATTAACAATTGAGTTAAATTAATTGAAATTTACCTTAAAGTAAAATAATATTTTATAGTTTAAAACTTTAAATATCTATATCAGCATAAGTAGCATTCTCTTGAATAAAAATTTTTCTATTACTAACTTCTTCACCCATTAACATAGTAAAAATTCTATCAGCTTCTACTGCATCTTCTAATTTCACTTGCAATAAAGTTCTAGTGGCAGGATCCATAGTAGTTTCCCAAAGTTGTTCGGCATTCATTTCTCCTAACCCTTTATACCTTTGGACAACAATTTTTTGAGAATTATTTTTACTACTCATAAAATTTTTTAAATCTTGTTCTGTATAAAAATAAAAAATTTTTTTATTGTTTTGCACTTTATATAAAGGAGGTTGAGCGAAATAAACATAATTATTTTCAATTAAAGGTCTAAATTGTCTAAAAAAGAAAGTTAACAATAAGGTTCTTATATGAGCTCCATCAACATCAGCATCTGTCATAATAATAATTTTATGATAACGTGCTTTCGAAATATTAAACTCCTTATCAAAACCTGTACCAAAAGATTGAATTAAAGAAATAATTTCATTATTAACTAAAATTTTATTTAATCGAGCTTTCTCAACGTTAATAATTTTACCTCTCAATGGCAAAATAGCTTGAAAAGAAGAATCTCTACCTTGTTTAGCAGACCCCCCTGCAGAATCTCCTTCAACAATATATAATTCTGCTAAAGTCGGATCTTTAGTTCGACAATCAGCTAATTTTGAAGCAAAACTTAAAGTATCTAAGGGTGATTTTTTTCGTGTAATTTCACGAGCTTTTTTCGCTGCTACTCTAGCTTTGGCTGCTAATAAACATTTATCAATAATTTTTTTGGCTTCTTGCGGATTTTCTAATAAATAACTTTCCAACGCAATACCAAAATGTTTAGAAACAAATTGTCTCATATCATAATTACCTAATTTAGATTTAGTTTGGCCTTCAAATAAAGGATCATAATGTTTTAAAGCAATAATAGCTGTAATACCTTCTAAAGTGTCTTCGCCAATAAAACTAAAATCTTTTTTTAATAAATTTTTATCTTTGGCATATTTAGATAAAACTCTATTTAAAGCCATTTTAAAGCCTTCTTCATGCGTTCCACCTTCATGTGTAGGTATATTATTTACAAAAGAATAAATATTAGAAACATAATTTTCATTATATTGAAAAGCTATTTCTAAAAAAATATTATCTTCAGAAATATCTTGATAAAAAGGTTGATTTAAAACTTTTTTATTTTCATTTAGATAATGAAGATATTCTTGAATACCGCCTTTAGAATAAAAATTAATAATTTGGGGAGGCTCAAGGCGTAAATCTTCTATGATTAATTTAACATTCTTATTTAAAAAAGCTAATTGTTGTACTCTTTTTTTCAAAACATCTAAACTATAAGGAGTATTTTTTATATCTTGAAAAATAGTTTCATCAGGTAAAAATTTAATATTAGTACCTCTTTTATTAGTATTACCTATAATTTGTAAAGATGTAGCAGGAACACCTTTTTCATATTTCTGATAATATATTTTACCATTTAAACAAATTTCCACTGTAAACCAAGTAGATAAAGCATTTACCACAGAAGCGCCTACACCATGTTGACCACCTGAATAACTATAATTTTTAGAATTAGGAGAATTTTTGAATTTGCCTCCTGCATGTAAAGTAGTTAAAATAGTTTCTACAGCTGATTTTTTAGTTTTAGGATGAATATCAACAGGAATACCTCTACCATTATCAGAAACACTAACTACATTATTTGGAAAGATTTTTAAAATGATTTCTGTAGCATAACCTGCTAAAGCTTCATCTATAGAATTATCTATAATCTCCCAAATTAAATGATATGCTCCTTTCATAGTAACAGAATCAATATACATTCCTGGTTTTTTACGAACAGCTTCTAAACCTTCTAAAATTTCAATACTAGAAGCACTATATTCACCTAAATTTTCTTTATTTTTTTTATCATTTTTACTCATTTTATGAAATTTATTATTTTCTCCTTTTATTATTTAATTCAATAATTAATTTAGTTAAAATCATAACAAATATAATTTAAAAATTTTAGTTTTTAATTTTTCTCAATTTCATAAAAATAATTCTCAGTTGTTTATTATTTAACTTAATTAAGAAAATTAACATAAATATACAAATTAATAAAATTGAATTAATAATTTTTTTAAAATTAGATTAATTTAAAAAAGATTAAATTAAAAATCAAAAATAATAATAAATTTATTAAATTCAAATTATTCAAAATTAATTTTAAAATTAAAAAATGTGTTAATAATTATAACATATAAAAAATCAAACTGATTCAAGCAGATATAACTTCTTTTTAGCAAATTATAATAAAATTTTTAATTCTTAAAAATAATCTAAAATTTTAAAAAAAATTAAAACTAATAATATTAATAAATTTAAACTTATTTCCATTTTATAAGAAAATTTTCATTTTTTTAATTAAAAACAATATTTTTATAAATGAAAATATAAATTAAAATTTTTATTATTATTCCAAAAATTTTACATTAATTAAAGTACATATTCAAAAATATTGAAACATTCTTTGAAAAATGTTAAAATATTATATAAAATTATGTTTTTTTTTTTTTTTCAGTAAAAAAACATATATTTTGCATTTTATATTTTATATATAATAACATTGAGGGAGCGAAAATGCTTAAAAAAATTCAATTAAAATTATTTATAGTATTATTAATAAATCTTTTTGTTATTAATTTTTATGGTGTATTTATAAATAAACAAGGTAATTTATCTAATTCTAATTTAAATAATATTAAAGCTTTTTTTGATATCAATTGGTCTTTTTTATCAAAAAATAAAGAAATACAACCAAATACCGAAAAACAACTAATTACAGAAAACAGTATAAAAAAAGATATAAAAGATGCCGAAAAACATGTGGATAAAATCGTAATTCTTCTAAAAAAAAATGACAAATATTATTTTTTATTCAGTGAAGTAGCCAGAGTTAAAAACAAAATTGAAACAATAAAAGGAGATTTCGCAAAATGGATAAATAAATATCAAGAAACCACAAAACAACCAACTAACATTTTAAAAGAATATGTTACTACTCTAAATTTTTTCAATAAAGAAATGCAAAACATTAATGATAGAATAATAAAAATAGAAAAACAGATAACACAAAAAAAAATCACTCATTCTAATAATGAATTATTTATCAATAGTAATAGCAGAAATCGATAAAAATAATATAAACAAATTAATTATCAAATAAAAGAAAATAAATGTAATAAAAAATTAACGAAACCAAATTTCTATTCAATGATTATCAAAAAAATAGATACTCTCTTTATAATTACTGAAAGTTATTTAAGTTGAAAATATTTTTTGATTAACTCAATATAATATTATATCAAATGATAAGTGTTATGATAAATTGCTTTGTTATTTGCGTAATGAAATGAATAAAAATTAAATTTGAGATAACATTGTCAAAAGACAATGATTATACAGAAGGTTGTGTCAATAATTTGATGATAAATGCGATGATAAATATTAAAGAATGGTTAAATCGATTTCCTTTTGAAAACTATTGGTGGATATATTTTTTAAGTATTTTCATGTTTTCAGAAATTATTAAGATAATATTGCGAAAAATTTTAACATTTATATATCGTATTTTTTTGCTAAATTTTAATTTTATTTTTAACATCCAAGAAGAAAAAACTAAAGATAATCAAACTCCTGAATTAAATATAAAAACAGAAGTACCAAATTTCTCTATACAAAATCAAATTCCTAACGAATTATATCAAGATAAAAATTTAACATTAATAGAATTAAAAATGTTAGAAATTAATAGAAAAGAAAATGAAAACAAAAATAAAGAACAGGCTTTTCGTCTTGAATTAAATCAATATAAAATGGAAACCAAAATAGAATTACAACAACAAAAAAATTACTTCGAACAAGAGATGCTTAAACAACAAATAAACAATTTAGAAAAAGAATTATTAAAAATTACAACAAAACCAAAATTTTATCATCAAGATTCGTCAATTAAACAAGAATCAAAAAATAATACTTCAGAAACAAATAATAAATTATCTCAAAATTTATTAGAAAATATAGACTTAACATTTATTGATGAAGCTTTAAAAAAACAAATACCTGACAGTTTAAAAAAAATTTTTGATAAAATGGAAAATTTTGCTGAAATACAATTATTTATGTTAAACAATATGCCTATAGAAAATCGCAATAATTTTTACAATGTATCTCATTCTTATTATGATTCCAAAAATAAAGCTTTATACATAGATCCTAAAGATTTAATATTTGTCAAATCATTATTAATAGAAAAACAAAAACAATTTAAACAAATAAAACAATAATTGAATTTTAAAACAAGTTTTTTTAAATAATTAAATAATTTTTTTAATTTAAATAATATTCTATATATTTTTTTGTCAATAATAATGTATAATATGTAATGTTATTAAATTTCTATATTTTTGAAATTAAAATTTAATAATTTTTGTGGCGGTTGTGGCGAAATGGTTAACGCATCGGCTTGTGGCGCCGACATTCGTGGGTTCGATCCCCATCATCCGCCCCAAAGTTTAATTAATTTAGTTTTTTTATAAATAAAAGGCCCATAGCCAAGTGGTAAGGCAACGGACTTTGACTCCGTCATTCGTTGGTTCAAATCCAGCTGGGCCTGCCATAATTTTTCTAAATATTTTTATATTTGATATAAATGAAATAATTAAAAATTTGTAAAATAAAAAAATGTCATATTGCGGGTGTGGCGGAATTTGGTAGACGCACTAGACTTAGGAGGGCGCTAGTTCGAGCATAAATTAAAGAGGATTTTTGTAGGCACCTCACTTTAAGGTAATAAAAGTAATTCAATGAATTTACCTGAATTCGAAAGAATAAAAGGGACAATAGCATATTCATAAAGCATTTAATAAAAAATAAAATCGTTTTTTTTAATAATAATTAAAAAAATTAAAATAAATGCAAGAATAAGATAAAATAAGGTTGAACAAATATAAAATTAAGTAAAGAGCAAAGAATGGTGGCATAGTTCTAAAGCTTTAGGGATGGTTAAACGATATATTCCAAAATACCTAAATAGATAATTATATAATTACTCCTAGATCCTAAAGTAATTATAATTACCAATTAATAATAAAAAAATTAAAAAATTTTATTTTAAATTATCTACACCAAGACAGAATTTAATTAATTATTAATTTTGTCTATTATAAGTCTCCAACCGCTATTTATCATTAGCCTATAATTTATAGCTACCTAGGAAAACCTAAAATTATTTTTTTATAAAATAGTTAAGGTTGCAGAGCTAACATAGTAGTCGGGGGGGTTATGTCCTCTCAGGGAGAATAGGAAAGCTATTCACAAGGCGAAGGAAAGCAGAAAGATTAAAAATAATAAAAATATTTTTTTATCATTTTTTAAAAAGATAATTTTTTGTTTTTTATAAAACAATTTATAAATGCGCAATGTAAATTAAATAAAGAAATATTTTTGTAATCTAAACGAATAAAAAAAATTTATTATGTTGAATTCGGAAAGCCGGATGCATGGAAACATGCCTGTCCGGTTTGGATGGGGGCTAACCATGTTATATGGATAATTATGGTTTTCTATCCATATTCTAGCGCTTTAGCTTGCAGGTTCGAGTCCTGTCACCCGTACCAAGTATATTTTATTTAGGGATATGATGTTAATGGTAGCATAATGGTCTCCAAAACCATGAGTTCGGGTTCGAATCCTGATATCCCTGCCAAATTAAATTTAAAAAATATTGAAAAAAAATAATTTAACTAAAATAATTAATTAAAATAAAAAAAGAAGGTTTTTCATGCCTTCTTTTTTTTATTTTATAATCGAATAAAAAATAAGTATTAATAGATTTTTTTAAAAATTAAAAAATAAAATCTTCATCTTTTAAACTTTCAGTTTTCATTTTTTGATAACCATTACCTTTCATAGAGAAATAATCCATTGTTTTAGTTTCCGTATTTAATCCATTTAAAATAACAGGATTAATATCTTCATAAGGAAAATATTGTTCAAAACCTAAATTTAGTAAAGCTTTATTAGCATTATAACGAACAAATTTATTTACATCATCTACTAAATTAATTTCCTGATAAATTTCAAAAGTTAATTTTTTTTGCTCTTGATATAACTTGAATAAAAAATTTTCTAACCAATTATATAAATTTTTCTTTTGAACCGGATCAAAAGTAGAGTATAAATTTTTCGCTAATCTTCCAGTATAAACTCCATGAACACTTTCGTCTCTAATAATCAAATTAATGATTTCTCCAGCTTGCATTAATTTACCTTGTCCATAAAAATAAAGAGGGTAATAAAAACCACTATAAAACAACCAAGTTTCTAAAAATACTGAAGCTACCATAGCTTTCCATTTTATTTCGCGAAATTCATAACTATTATAATAAACATAATCATTTTTATTAACAACTATTTTTTGATCTAACATTTCATAAACATTAATAATTAAATTTAAAATGTTCTGTAAATTTTTTTGTTTCATACCCCAACAAAATAAATCATCAATTTCATTTTTATTTAAAAAAGTCGTAAAAATATTAGAATAACTTTTAGCATGAACGGCGTTTTCCATAGCTCCCATAAAACTCAAAGTAGCTTTTTTTTGATGTTCTTCAGGCAAACAAGCTCTAACTAAAACAGGCATACCAATATCCCCTTGATAAGTATCCAAAAAAGTTAAAACTAATAAATTACGTGAATAGGTTTTTTGTTCCTGAGGAGATAAAGTATTCCAAATATGTAAATCACTTTGTAAACTAATATCTTCCGGGCGCCAAAATTGACTTAAATTTTGTTCATAAAAATGATGTGTAAAATCATCATCTAAATTATTCCAATTAGCACCTTGATAAGTTATTTTTTTAAAATCCATATATTAATTTAATTCCTATCTTTTTAAAATTATTAAAATTTAAAATAATTTAACAAACAAAAAAACGCTTTTTATTATTTATATAATCTCATATGAAAAGAATAAATTTTATATAAATATTTTTGATAAAATCATCCAAATATTAAATTATTTAAAAAACCTTTTTATTTTTTTATTGATTTAATAAAAATTATATATTAAAAATATTAAATTTTTGTTAAGAAAAATAAAAAATTAAATAATCAATTACTATAAATGCCTAATAGGCATTTAATTAAATATTTATTTTTTCTTATTACTGCTTAAATTATAATGTTGACGAATAGTTAATTCTAATTTATGAGCAAGATCTGGATTTTTTAGCAAAAATTCTCGTGCTTTCTCCCTACCTTGACCAATTTGTTGATTATTATGACTATACCACATACCATTTTTTTTTATTAAATTTAAACTTACTGCTAAATCTAAAATTTCACTAACTTTAGAAATACCTTTACCATATAAAATATCAAAACTAACGGTTTTATAAGGAGAACAAACTTTAGATTTAACAATACGAACATTAGTTTTCACTCCCAAAATTTGATCATTATCTTTAATTAATTCTGATGTTTTTCGAACATCTAATCTCACAGATGTAAAAAATTTTAATCCTTTTCCTCCAGGAGTAACTTCATTATTACCAAAAGTAATTCCTACCTTTTCTCTCAACTGATTAATATAAATGAGAATAGAATTAGATTTAGAAACAATATAACTTTGTTTTCTTAAAGCCTGATTCATCATTCGAGCATGTATACCTACGTAAGAATCACCAACATCACCATTTAATTCAGCTAAAGGTGCTAAAGCAGCTACAGAATCTACTACCACTAAATCAACAGCATTCTTTTCAAATAACAAATTAGTAATATTTAAAGCATTTTCTCCAGAATCAGGTTGAGATATTAACATTTGATTAACGTCTACTCCTATAGTTTTAGCATAATTAATATCCAAAGAATTTTCAGCATCTATAAAAGCAACCGTACCTCCAGATTTTTGAGCTTCTGCTATTACATGCAAAGCTAAAGTAGTTTTACCAGCACTTTCAGGTCCAAAAATTTCTACAATTCTACCTCTAGGTAAACCTCCAATAGCTAAAGCTATATCTAATCCTAAAGAACCAGTAGAAATAGATTCTATAGGTTCTACTTTATCGGAATTCATCTGCATAATGCTACCTTTTCCGAAAATTTTCTCTATTTCGCCGATAGTTTGCGTTAAAGGAGGTTTTTTAAATATTTCTTTACTCATCTGATTAATCACCTCTACATATATAATTTTAATAAAATTTAATGATATTATCAAAAATATAATTTTCTATAAAAATTAATTTTTGGAATTAAAATGAGTATAAATTAATTTAAAATTTTTTAAAATATAATCCATGCCAGAAACAATAATCATAAAAATATTCAACATTAAAATAATATTAATAAAAAAATACATTTTTAAATTATATCTTGGAAATAATTGAAAACAAAAACGTTCTAATTGAGCAGATAAAAGCATTATACTAATTGAAATAAAATTTAAAAAAGTTTTTAATTTGCCACCAAAAGAAGGAGTCATAATATGCTTTTTTTCAAAAGCTAATAATCTAATACCCATAATAATAAAATCTCTTATAATAGTCACAATTAAAAAACTCAAAACATAATTAACAATTTTTTCATTATCTTGATATAATAAATTATTATTTTGACATAAAATTAATAAATAAAAAGAAGAGATAATAACTAATAATTTATCTGCTATAGGATCGAAAAATTTTCCAAAAATTGTTGTTTGAAGAAATTTTCTTGCAATAAAACCATCTAAATAATCAGTTATAGATGCTACTAGAAAAATAATATTAAAATAAATTTTAAAAATTTCAATTTCATGTTTTAACAACTTTAAATATAAAAAGGGTAACATACAAAAAACTAAAAAAATACGAAATATCGTTAATAAATTGGCTGTTTTTTTAATTATATTTTTCATATTATAATAATCTTTCCCAACATATAAAACAAATTATCCAAAAATAAAAATCTTCTTATCTTAATTATATTTTAATATATCTATTGTAATTACTAAAATATAGTAAATGTACAATTTTATTTGAGAAAATCATTTATGATTTGAAAGTTTAATTTATTATAAATAATTATTAATTATGATTATTCTTTTTAAATAAATTCCGATTTTAATTAAAAAAATTATTTTATTTTTTTGTTTATAACAAAATAAATTTTAATAATTCGATTTTCAGTTATATAAATAATTTAATTTTAATCACTAGCATTTTATATTATATTAATAATAAAGAAACTTTTAAAATTATTAATAATTTTTTTAATAACTGACTTAATTAATAACTAAAATTATAATGCATTAAAACATAAATAAAAAAATTAAATTAAATATTAATATTAATTGAAAAATTTCAAAAATAATTATTTTATATAAATAAATTTTTTAACTCATAATGTAATCTGCAATAATTACCTCCATAAAACATTTTAATTGTATTTAGTAGACTTTTTTGGAAAATTAAATTTTAAAATAACTAAATATTTATTATTATATTATTTTTTGTTATAATTAGATTGCGTTTGTTTAAAATTTAAATTTACATTTTATCTATTGCATTTAATATAGGATTGTGTATGGTTTATTATCGTTTAATATAGGATGGTGTATGGTTTATTATCGCAAATTAAGATTTTATTATATTTATATAAATCGTCAGAAAGTGAGATAAACTTAAACAAATGAACTTCAATAACGAAAAAAACACCACATTATATAAAGTATTATTATTTTTTATTAGTTGTGTAATTTTATTAGGACAAATGTTTTTTATTATGAATGTATTAGCTCATAACGAAGAAATACAAGAAGAAAATGAAAAATTAAAAATTAATAATCAACAATTAGAAAGTTATAGTAAAATTAATCAAAATAAACTATCGTTACAACCTGTAATAAATTCTTTACAAGACAATATAAAATTACAAAAAAAATTCTTTCGACCAAAAACACAAAACTTCGATGCTTCTTTGCAAAAATTAACTGATGAAGCTATTCAAAGTGTTATAGTTTTTAAAAATAATAACGAAGAAAAAATAGATTATATTGAATATTTTAACAAATTCGGAAAATTAATACGTAAAATCTTTTTTAATGATAAAAATAATGATTATGACAAAATAGAAGAATATAAAGATAATAAACTCTTTAAAAGAATTACTATAAATGAAAATAGTCAATCAGAATTAATTCAACTTTATAACAACAATAACGATAAAATTAGCACTGAAATATTAAATATGTATGACCAAAAAACTAGAACTTTTATACCTTTTCACGTTATGACATACAATGATAAAGGCGAATTAGTTACAATGAATCAATATAGTTTAAATAATCCTAATCAAATAGAAAAAAGATTTTTTTTCGATGATAAAGGCAACCCAAACAAAATCTACAATTATATCAACAATCAATTACATTCTATACAAGAGTTAAACAATATTATTCCTGAAGAAACTTTAGTTAAAACAAAAGTTTTCCATTCAGGAGATGAAGCAAAAGAATTTATGGTAGAAGAATTTGTATCAATTGCCGAAAATGAACGTTCTACAGAAAATACTAAAAAAAATAATTATAAAAATTAATTTTATTAAGTAATAAATGACAATTGAAAATTAACTTTATAAAGTAATACAAAACACTGTTAAATAAAAAAATATTCCCTTATAAATATCTTCATTTAATTGATTATTGCATGCCATCATATTTTAAAGTATAAAATTAAAATTATAAATATAGATTTTGATTAAAATCTACATTTTAGTCATAATTCTATTTATAAACAATATTAATATTTAAAAATCTATAATTATTAAAAAAACTTTACTTATTTAATTTATAATAATATTAAAAAATCATATTTTCACATATGCATATATTAAAATATGCATATTTTTTTTAATATTATATAATATTTTTTTAAAATTAAAATAATATTATTTAAAAAATAACCTAAAATTTAAAATATTAATAGAATCAATAATAAATTACAATTTTTAATACGGATAATAGATCAAAAATATGTTAAATATTATAAAAAAAATTCAACAATTAACTAAAAAAATAAATCAAGCTAATTACGAGTATTTTAATTTAAACCAATCGTCTTTAACTGATCAGCAATATGATGCATTATTACAAGAATTAATATATTTAGAAAATAAATACCCACAATATAAATCAAAAGATAGCCCTACTGATAAAATAGGTAGTTCTTTAAGTGAAAAAAAAATACCTAAAATAACTCATAGTAAACCTATGTTATCATTAGAAAATGCCTTTGATATTGCAAAATTAAAAAAATTTTATACAAGAATAAAAGATAAGTATCCTCATTGTAATTTTATTACAGAATTAAAAATAGACGGTATAGCTATTAATTTAAAATATGAACAAGGTATTTTAACACAAGCTACCACAAGGGGTAATGGTTTAGTAGGAGAATTAGTAACTCATAATATTAAAAATATTAAAGATATTCCGTTAAAACTTTCGCAACCAATAAATTTAGAAGTAAGAGGAGAAGTTTTTTTTAATTATGAAAATTTTCAAAAATTAAATCAACAACACAATAGAGAACAAAAAAAATCTTTTGCTAATCCGCGTAATGCAGCTTCTGGAACTGTAAGATTATTAAATGCTAATATTGTTGCTTCCAGAAACTTATCTTCTTTTTTTTATAATATTGTATATTCATCATTGATCGTTAATAGTCAACAAGAAGTTTTAGAATTATTAAAAAAATTAGGTTTTTCTGTCAATCCGCATTATAATATAATCAATTCTTGGTCTGATTTAACTCACTTTATCAATCATTATATTGATTTAAAATCATCTTTAAATTATGATGTAGATGGTATTGTTATAAAAGTAAATCAACTTGATTTATATCCACAAATCGGTTACACTAATAAATTTCCCAAATATGCTCTTGCTTATAAATTTAACTCTATTACCGGCGAAACTATAATTAAAAATATTTTATTTTATGTTGGAAGAACTGGAATAATTAATCCTGTAGCAGATCTAGTACCTATTATTATTGATGGCAGTAAAATATCACGTGTAACATTACATAATTATAATTATATACAAAATAAAGATATTCGTATTAATGATAGCGTAATTATTGTAAAATCAGGTTCTATTATTCCTAGAATTATTAAAGTAATTACTCATAAAAGAGATGCATCCGTTAAACCTTTTATAATGATCACGAAGTGTCCATCTTGTTGTACATTATTAAACAAAGACAATAATGGGATTAATTATTTTTGTATTAATCAGGAATGTAACGAACAACAATTACAAAAAATAATTCATTTCGCATCTAAAGAAGCTATGGACATTAATATTTTAGGTTCCAAAACATTAACAATTTTATTTCAAAAAAAAATTATCCAAAAAATTTCAGATTTATATAATCTTAAACAACATAAACAAAAATTACTAAAATTACCCTTTTTTGGCATTAAAAAAATTAATAATATTTTAGAAGCTATAGAAAGTAGTAAACAAAAACCTTTCGATCGAATTCTATTTGGATTAGGAATAAAACATGTTGGTAGCAAAATTGCTCGGATTTTAACTCATAAATTTTATAATATAGATAATTTAAAACAATCTAAAATAGAAGATTTAATAAATATAAACGAAATAGGGCAAGAAATAGCGCATAGTATACATAATTTTTTTAATGATGAAAAAAATATTAAAGAAATAATTCAACTAAAAAAACATCAATTAAATTTTTCTATACAAAATAATATCAATAAGATTAATAATAATTTTTTTAATAACAAAAAAATTATTATTACAGGCACATTAACAAAATATAAACGTTCACAAATAACTAAAAATTTAGAAAAATTAGGAGCTTTAATAGTGCATAATTTATCTCAAAAAACTAATTATTTAATTTGCGGCAAAAATTACAGTGAAAAAAAAATAGAAAAAGCTAAAAATTTAAATATCACTATTATTCAAGAATCAGAGTTATATAAAATTTTAGAACAAACAAAAAATCAAATATAAAAGGTAATAATTAAAAATGAAAAATATTGGTATCGATTTAATTGAAATTAATAAAATTGTCAAAATCGGATTAAATTCAATATCTCATCGAATTTTATCTACTCAGGAACATCACATTTATAAAAAAATAACCTCATTAAAAAGTAAAAGTTTTTTTTTAGCAGGAAGATGGGCCGCCAAAGAAGCCATTTTTAAAACTTATAAAAAAGGTAATTTAACTAATAATTATTGTGATTGGTCTATACTAAATGATGATACAGGAGCTCCTTATATAATAGATAAATATAGTAATCAATTTATGATATCTATTACTCATACTGATAAATATGCTTTAGCTTTAGTAATTATGTTATAATATGAAATTAATTTACAATTAAACCAATATAAATTAAAAAAATAGTATCTTATTACAAGTATTATTACCAATATATTAATGTTATAATTAAATTGTAATTCGGAGTTATTCTCCGTTCAACAAGATAATCATTCATATAAAATAAATAAAATATAAAATAAATAAAAAATAATAATTTTTAATTAAAAAATAGAAAGGGTTATATTCTGTTTCTGAAATTTTGTTCGTTATGTAAACAAATTAAAAAAAAAATTGCTAAAACATTAAATATTAGTTATAACATGTTAAATTTTGCCATCAACATTACTTTATTAGTACTCGTAATAATTTGGTTTATGCAAATTATTTTAGCAGAAATGCAAATAAATTTAGGTACCAAGTTATCTTATAAAGATTTCTCAACTCAATTAGAACAAAATAAAAATATCACATCTATAAATATTCAAGATTCAGGCAACAATTTTTTTAATAAAGATTCTTATAAAAGAATTGAAATCAAAACTAACCAAAATAATGTTTTTTTTACAGATACAGACGAACCACTTTATATCAAAATGTTAAGCAAAATTTTTATTTTACTTGAAAATAACAACAATATTAATTTAAATTACAAAACTAAAACAAATCATTTAAGTAGCTTGCTATTATCTTTATCAATTTTATGTGCCACTTTAAATGGAATTAATTATTTAATGCCTAAAAAAATTAAAAATTGGTTTAACGATATATTACCTGCTTAAAATTATATTAATATTTAATTTCAAAAAATGTTAACATACATTCAATAACATAAATAATTAACAAAACATTTAAAAAATAAATATTATTTTAGATTTAACTTAAAAATAAAATTTAAAAAAATATTTATTATAAAATAATAAATTAAAAATTCATTTTTAATAAAGACCCCTTTTAAAAAAAGGGTCTTTTTATTTATATAATATTTTATATAATCATTGATTAAATTAATATAAATTGATATCATTACTAAAATAATTTTATTCACTCTAAAACATTCATCGAAACAAAAATAAAATTTAAAACATTATATTTACAATAAAAACATTTTTATTGATTATTTATTAAATAAAGAATTAGATATTAAATTTTACAAAACAACGTAAGTTATATTATATAACACTCAAAATAAATCAAAATAATCAATAAATAAAAAATTTCTAAATTATAAATATTTTAATTTAATAATTTGAGTTCAAATTTACTTTAACTTTGCTACCATAAATATTTAAATTCATATTAGGTTTTCCTTTTATTTTTGGTTGCAAAAAACTAATCAACATATGTGTAGAATCTGAAATATTTATTTTATCAATAAAATTAGCATATAATTCAGATGATAACCTTTTTTGTTCTAATGAAAAAAACTCTAATTGATTAGTCAAATTATTATAATTAAAAGCAAAACCTAATGTTTTTTCAAAATTATAATCTCTTAAATACAAACGAATATTTTGTTGAATATTTTTGGTAGAATCTTGATTTTGTTTTATCATTTCATAACTTTCTACGATACCTGGTAATAATAAATTACAAATTAATTTACTTGAAATAAATTTAGTTGTTTGACTCAAACAAGTTTTAGTAATTTTTTGGCCTATATTATCTTGAATTTTTTTAATTATTTTTTGTTTAATTTTGTTTCTGACAACAAAATCATTTTGAATAGTTTGTCGACAAAAATTTTTAATATCGATGTTTAATTCTGCCATTTCTACTTCAGATGCTTCATTCATAAAAATTTCTGTATAAGGTATTTTTTCAACTTCATCTTGTAAAAAATTCGTAAACCACTCATAACCAACAGAACATAAAGATTTGGACATATCACAATTGCAAAAGATTATATCAATATAATAAATTTCATTTAATTGATCAAGATCAAAAAAGAATATACCTTTTTCCGGATGATATTTAATTAAATATTTTAAGAATTCATTAATAAAAGCAATTTTATCATCCGAATCATGAATATATTTATCACTAGTTACTTCTTGAATTGTATCTAATATTTTAAATATTCTATTAAAAGGAAATAACAAATTACTTGTTAAAATAGTAGTATTTTTTATAATTTGTTTAGTATTTGCAAATTCTTGATAAGTTTTACAAGGAAACATTTTCATAGGAAAAATATTGTAAAAAACATGAGCTTTTTCTGAAAACATATGACCATTTTCATGACGCCAATTAACAGCATAATATTTTAAATTATAATCTTTTTCATAATTATCAATTTCTAAAGCGCATAAATTTAAAAAATCCTTATTAAATAAACAAAAAAACTTAATTATAATTAAACATATTAAAAATTTATTTAATTTTAATAATTTCATATTTTTTTTACCTCTCTATACATTAATTTTAAATTTAAAATCTAATATAATATATTTTAAAAATGATATAAACATATCAAATTTTAAAATAATATTTAAACTTATTAACTTTTTTAATTTTTATAAGAAAACTTAAGATATTTTAATTTTCTTTTTAATTTTTGAAGAGCATTTTTACGTATTTTTTGAACTTTTTTAGGAGATATTTGTAAATATAAAGCTATTTCTTGATAAGATTTTTTTTTATGAAATTGAAAATGATTAAAAAAACCAAAACTTAAACCAATAATTTTAAATTCTAATACATTTAAACTTTGTTTTATTTTTTGGACCCAAAATTCATAATCTACTTGATTTAACCAATTTTGATGAGGATTTAAAGAATAATTAGCAAAAGAATAATAAATATTTTCTTGAAAATTAGTGTTAACAACATAAGAATTTTTTTGAGGAACAATCGGAATATGACTATTACGAATTAATTCACGAATTACAAATTTAATAGTTGGTCGAGCATAAGCTATAAAATCATAACCTTGATCTTGATAATAACCTAAAGCACGAATTAAACCTAAAAAACCTTCTTGAACCAAATCGGCTTTTGTTAAAATGGAAGGATAATACTTGAATTGATTTACAATTTTATAAACTAAAGGTGTATGAACCTCAATTAATTGATTTCTAATAGATAAATTATTTTTATTTTTTAAAAAGAGTGAAAATAATTTTTTCCTTAGCATATTATTCCTTTCTAAAACATTCTTAAAGTTGATAATAACAAAAAATAAATCTTAAAAATATATTATTTAGAATTAACATATTTTATACAAATGTTCTCGTGCTAAAAAACAAATCTTATTTAAATTAATATCAAAAAATTTTAAATTTCTTTTTATTACATCAACTTCATTAATCAAGATCTTTTTATTATGTTATAGATAAATATTTACCAAGTAAACAAACTTAAATTAAACGTATTTTCTTATAAATTATCCAATTTCTTTAATCAATAAGTATATAAAAAACAAATTTGATTTTTTTGGTATATAAAAAATATTTATAACTTTCAGTTGTTCTTTATTTAGTTAGGTAAAAAAGTTTAAAATTTCTTATAAAAATAAAAAAAATCAATATTTTTTAAAATATTAATATCATTATAAATTTAAGTTAAAAATTTTTTTAAACATTAAATTTAAATTTTTATTTTTTTAAATTCATTATTTTTTAATAAAAAATAAATAAAAAAATTATTGATAATATATAACATGAATTAGAAAAACACAAAATAACAAATAATAAAGTAATTATTTATAAATAAAAAATATATTAATATTTTGCTTGATATATAATAATCATTTTTTTATGTTATAATTAAATTAGATATTTTATATTATTAGAATATTCTAATGATAAAATATCTTGATGTTACTTAAATTAAAAAATGATAATTTAAAATGAAATTTGAAAATTTGAAAAAATTAAATATAATTATGCAAAATAATTAAAATTTATTTAATAATAATATTAAAAAAAATATTTTTTAATAATTTATTATTTATTGCATATTTTTAAAAATAAAAAAGAAAAGAGAAAAAATAGCTAATATAAATATTTTAGACAAAAATCAAAAAAATATTTTATTATTTAAATATTTAATCCTGATGATATTTTTTTTAAAATGTTATTTAATTCATACTATTTTAGCTTACTCTCCATCTACTAATAATCAAAAAAAAAGTGATTTACAAACTAAAATTTTCCAATATCGAAGTATTTTAGATGCAGAATTAAGTCAAACACAAAAGTTAAAGCAGGAATTAAATACATTATCATTAGAAGATGAAGATAAATTAAAAAATTTTTTAAATGATATTCAACAACAAAACATATCAAACATCACAGAAATAGAGAATATTAATGAAAAGGATTCTACAAATAATATAGATGAATTACTTTTTAAAACTTTAGAAAAACAGGAACAAAATTATTTAACATTAATTAATAAAGTTAAAAAAAATAATTCTCTTATTATGAAAAAAATAGTTCATCAAGCAAAAGAAGATACTTCTAAATTATTAGAATTAAGCCTTTATTTTGCGAATAATAAAGATATAAAATATCAATTAAATAATATAAAATTAGAAATAGAATCCAATAAAAAAAATAGTGCCATTTATTTCCAAACCAAAGGCGAAGAATTTATGTTAGAAGCTGAAGCACAACAAAATAATCAAGATTATCTCACTTCTAATTTAAAATATGATCGAGCTAAATATAACTTCGAACAATCTATTAATCGATTTAATGATATAAAAGGTCAAATTAATTCGATTTTTCAGAAAATATTAATTCCTAAAGATAAATTTCCTGAAATTGAAATTAAAAATTCTTCTGAATATATTACTCTTGATAAAAATAATACTATTAATAGTGATTTGAAATATTGGAAACCCACTTTAATAGTTTTTATGATTACCAATTGTTTAATAATTACACATTTTGCATACAAATTGATTATTTATAAAATATATAAAACTAATTTAAATGCAGATAAATTTCAAATTTAATTAAAAAATATAAAAATTTAAAATAAAAAAAAGCTGTTTACAATAAACAGCTTTTTTTATTTATCTAAATTTTCGCAAATAACTAAAATAATTTTTTCATAAATAAATGTATATTTAATTTATTTAAATTTATTTTCATTATTTTTAGTTTTAATTTATAAAATATAAAATTTTAAAAATATTTTAGTTAATTTTGTTGATTTTTCCATTCTTGTTCCACTTGGTTTAATATTTTTAAGTCTTTATCGGTAACAATAATTCTACTATAAGCTTCTTTTAAATCATCAATATCAACAGTTTCTTTACTATCATTATTAGCTCTTTTAGTAGCAAAATTCATGGCAGCAGCTTTCATTAAATTTTCTAAAGTACGATTAGTTTTTAAAAAAAGATAATCTCGATTTATTCTTTCTAAAGCTTCATTAATTACTTCATATAAAAATTTTTTTGCTTCTAAACTATATGGATTTTTAAGTTTTTTCTCCATTAAAAGTTCTAAAAATTGTCGACGTTCTTCTTTACTACCAGGTTTAACCTCTATAGCATAAGTAAAACGAGATTTAATAGCATTATCAATTTTTTGAAAATTATTAGTTGCTCCTAATATAAAAATAGGATGTTCTGGATCGTTTTCCACAGAAGTTAATTCTGTTTTAAATTGATTAACAATATTCATAATTTCTGCATCTCCAGATATACTTTCTAATTTACAAAAAATAGTTTCACATTCATCTATAAAAAGAATTGCTCCAGGGTGTTTTTTAGATATTTTACGGACATCTCTAAACAAATTTCTAATCAGTTGCACAGCTTGTCCTCTATATTTTTTGGAAAAAATAGAAGCACTAACTTCAAAAAACGGCAATTTCGTTTCTTTAGATATAGCTCTAGCAAAAGTAGTTTTTCCTGTTCCAGGGATACCATATAACAAAATACCTGAAGGAGGTTCGATTTGACCAATGTTTTTAAATTTTTCAGGTTTTTTTATATATAAAATAAAATCATTAGCTATTTTTTTTTCGTTTTCGAAACCTGATAAAGTTGAAAAATTAGGGAAATTATCACTATTAGTTGGATAAAAAGTTTCTGATATATCAGAATCATTAACTAAATTATAAGAATTTTGTGCATCTTGTAACGATTTATCACTTTTTAAATTTCTTAAATGAGAATTATTATTTAAAATAAAAATTAAAGATAAAAAAATCAAAACCAATATTAAAAAATCTATAATTAATCGAATTATTATAAATAATCTTGTTTTTTTTAATATTTTTTGTTTTTTAATTTCTGATAATTTTAGTACTTTATCACGAGATAAATCTCTTGTTTGTTCTTCCAATTTAATACTCCTTCCAAATATTAAAGATAAAATATAATAATAAAAAACTCTTTTTATAAACTCTTAAAATATTTTTAATAAAAATTTTGATAAATAAAATCTAAATTAAAAATAATAAACCTTTTTAATAAAATAATATAAATTTTAAATTTTTTTATTAATTAAAAAAATAAAATTTTATAAATTAGGTTTATATAAAGATTTTTTCTCAAAAACCGCTAAAGGTTCTGAAAAACTACCTTCAGAAGTTTTAGCAAACATTTCTCCTAAAGAAGTTAGTTTTGCATCTATATTATCTAAATGCCATAATAAAAATGCTTCTCCTGTTTGAGGAGTTTTTAAAGCTCCATATTCTAACAAACCATGATGAGAAATTAATAAATGTTTTAATAATAATATTTCTTCTGTATCCTGAATATTCAATAAAAAAGCCTCTTCATGGACATAATTAACAGATAAAACTAAATGCCCCAATAAAGTGCCTTCTTTAGTATATTCTTTTTGTGCAAAATTAAATTCTTTAACTTTGAACATATCATGCAAAATAATTCCTGCATATAATAAATCTAAATTTAAAAAATTATATCTTTCGGTTAAATTTAAAGTAATCTGCAACATATTAGTAGTATGATAAGCTAATCCACCATAATAATTATGGTGCATTTTAAAAGCAGCAGGTGAAATCAAAAAAGGCATTCTATACTTATTATATAAAATAGTTGTAATTTTTTTCAAATTAGAATTATTAATTGCAGCAATATATTTATTAATTAAAAAATCAGCTTTATTAAAAGATAAAGGTGCACATGTAAAAAAACAAGAATAAATTTGATAAATTTGTTCTAAATTTAAAATATTCTCAATTAAATTTATATTTTCACAATTCCAGTAATATTTATTTTCTCTTAAATACTTAATTACTTCAAAAATATAAATTTTTTCTGTCATTAATTTTAAATTTATATTTTCTATTTTAATATTAATATATTCATTTTCTGTTAACAAAACATCTACATTATAAAAATTATCACCTTTATTAATATTAGTAATTTTCCCGAAGATTTGATATTTTTTGCCTATTTCGGCATTCTTTAAAATTTGTAATTGGTTTTTTTTATAAATCATACTTTTGTTTAAACTCATTTTTTATTATTATTTAATAATTATTATGTAATAAAATTTTTAAAAAGGGAAGTCCATTACAAGAAAATAATTTAACATAAACCTATTTTTAAAAAATTTTTTTGTAAATTTTCTAATTCAAATTTATCTAAATTTGATAAACATTGATATTTTTGCTTTAATAATTTAACTGATTTAATAATGTTCATTTTCTGACGATAAGTAAAAGGAAAATCATAAATTACTTGATAATTTAAATAAACAGCAATTACTAAAAAAAAATCTGCATCAATATTTTCTAATTTATGATCAATAAAAAATAATATTCCGGTAATTAAACTTTTAAAATGATTAATAGCTTTAGTATACAATAAATAATTAAAAGCTACATTAACAAAATTTTGTTTTAAAATTTTATTAAATTCCTTAAATACCAAATAAATCGGTAATTTACTTATTAAAAAAATATTATCTTTTAAAACTTTTTCCGCGCGTTTTTCTACAGAAAAATTTAATTTCGCTTTAAAATAAAAAATTCTTAACATCCTTAAAGGATCTTCAGTTAATTTTTTATAAGGATTACCTATAATACGAATAATTTTATTTTTTAAATCTTTAATTCCGCCGACATAATCGAATATTTTATCATTTTCATCTAACAAAAGTCCATTAATTGTAAAATCACGCCTCTGTAAATCATCTTTTATATGTTGAATAAAAATTATATATGAAGGATGCCTAAAATCTAAATATGCAGCTTCTTTACGGTAAGTAGTAATTTCAAAATAATTATTTTCAAAATAAATTTTGACAGAACCATAACGAATTCTTCTTGTTGGTACATCAAAAATTTCACAAACATCTTCAGGTAAAAGGTTAGTTGTAATATCTACATCTGTAATAGGTTTTTTTAATAAAAAATCTCTAACAGCCCCTCCTACTATAAACGCTTCTGCTTTATTGTTTTTTAATATTTTTAAAATTTTTTTAGCTTTATCCATATATAATTTAAAATTTAACATATCTTATTTACACCTATAATTAAACACATTCTTAATCAAGAAGGCAGAATAATTAATCCTACGCCAAGTACATTATTTCCTACATGCGCACCTATTACCGGAGTAATAGTAACCTCTAAAATATCATTAATATTTAACTTTTTTTTTAAAGTTTCTATTAATTTATTTTTCATTAAAGGTTGTCCTGAAGTTAAAACATGTAATAAAAATTTTTGATTTTTAACATATTGCTGAACCTCTTTAATAATACAATCAAAAGCTTTTTCTAAAGTAAAAACCTTTTTAATCATTGTAATAACTCCGGGAGATTCTAATTTTAAAATAGGTTTGATATGAAAAATTCTTCCTAAAAAACCTTTAGTAGTACTTAAGCGACCGCTTTTAATTAAACGGTTTAAAGAATCCACTATAAAAAAAATTTTATTCTTTTGGCGTAATTTTGTTAAATATTCTATAACTTTTGAAACCTCACAATTTTCTGAAAACATACGTTCAGCTTGCAAAGCACAATAAGCTTCACAAAAACCAACACTTTGAGTATCAAAAACTATAACTTCTATTTCAGAAGCAACTATTTTGCTAGCAGATAAAATACTATTATAACTACCACTTAATTTACTTGCTAAAGTGGTAACAAAAATTTTTTTATATCCTAAACGAGCTATTTGACGAAAATATTCAATTATTTCCCCTATAGGTGGTTGAGAAGTGGTAGCAATTATACGAGGATTCTTAGTTAAAGCTTCATAAAACTGATCTGCGGTTAAATTTTCACCATCTCGATATTCTTGATTATTTAAAAAAATTTGTAATCTAAGCAAACCAATATCATGTTTTTGAGGAAAATAATCTAAACAACTAGTAGAAGTGCTGATTACCTTAATAATTTTATTCATATGAAATTAAAATCCTTTAATAAAAAATAAACAATAAATAATAACGGAATAATTCCATTTTACTAAAAATATATTTTAAAACATTGAGTTATTATTTAAATGTTTAAAAAATCAAATTTATGTTTAATTAATAAATAATTTATTTATTATTAATAATTAAAATTTATTTATTTTAAATTTTATCATCTTTTTTAAGCATCATTAAAGGTTTTTCTTTGTTTATTTTATTAGAATATATAAAAATATATAAAAACCATATAAATAATAAACAAAAAATAAATAATCCTACAAAACCAATTATATCACGATAATTAGGTGATAACGAAAAAAATCCACTGGAACATAAATTATTATCAAAAATTGAATGCGCTATTCTATTAGTAAAAACTTTTCGACTTAATTCTATTAATGCTTGTTTTTGTTCAAAATAACTCATGTGTTTAAAATTTGGAATCGATTTTCTATCTAAAAACACAGAATAATAATTAAAGTCATTATTCGGATCTGTATTAATTAGTCTTTGCAACAAGTAACACGATATTTGCTGTGTAAGCGCAAAAAAACCTAAGAAACAAGTAAATAAATAAAATAATGTTTTATTAATAGTCCGTTTATTAGCGCCTAAAGAACGAAGAATACCTGCAGGGCGATAAAAAATCATAAATTGACGTTTTATAAATGCTTTGGCTATAAGAAAAATACACCAAGGCATTAAGAAATATCTTATTACTGCGAATATGTATGCAACTGCACCAAATGACCAAGCTGATATAACTTGTTCATCAAATTCTAAATACAAATTTTTAAAAAAGGATAACTTGTACCAAATTATTTTTGCTAATAAAGTATTCGATTTTGTTGCCAAAGAACACAGTATAAAAGTTAATATATAAACCAACATCATAAATATATTTTTTTTCAAATGAGATTTAGTTAAAAAAATTTTACAAATACAATTAATTTCTTTCAAAGATAAATTGGAAGAAATAGGTCTAAACTCTAATAAATGATCATTTTCAAATAATGTAGAAGATTCATTAATTTTAGAAACAAAATATTTTTTTTCCAAATTATTAACATAAGACAATATATCTAAATCTTCCGATTTAGAATCTACAAATGTATCAGAAATTTTATTATTTTGACGAACTAAAAAATCTTTTATAGTACCTTGATTTATTTTAACGATAATATCAGCATATTTAGTAGCTAATAAAATATCATGAGTTATTACAATAACCAATTTCTCTTCAGAAATCTCTTTTAATTTTTTAAAAACTAAACTACTAGTTTCTGCATCTAAGTTACCTGTCGGTTCATCAGCTATTAACAAATTATTATTTTTAATCAAACTTCTAATTATATTAGCTCGTTGTAATTGCCCACCGGATAATTCAAAAGGTTTTTTATTTAACAAGCTAATAGATAAACCAAAATATTTAAATAATTCTTTAATTTGCTTATGAATTGCTTCATTAACAACACGTTTTTGTAATTTAATGGCTAAAAGTAAATTATCCAAAATAGTTAATTCATTAATGAAATATGAATCTTGAATGATAGCAGAAACCGTACCATTTCTATAATTAGCCATTTCGGAATCAGAAAAAGTAGATAAATCTTCTTGAGCTACTATAATATTACCATAACTTATTTTTTCTAATCCTGATAAAAGATTACATAAACTGGTTTTTCCTGAACCTGATTTACCTGATAAAAAAACAAATCCGCGACTAGGCAAATTAAAAGAAATATCTTCTAAAATTGTTTCATCATCAGACGATACTAAATTAACGTCTATAAAACGAATCATATTATATATTATTACTCTCCTTTGTTTTTGAATTGATATATAAAACTATTATTCATACTATTTTAAATTTATTTCAATGAAAATTTATTTTTGGTAATATTAACTGAAAAATCATATAATAAAGTAGATTTTTGAATTAAATTAATAATTTTAGCAGCTTTAGTAGTATTAATCAAATCTGTACTTAATTGTAAAGTGTCTTTTAAATCGTTTTGATTTAAAATACTACTAAAAAAAACAGGTAATTTATATTCATAACGATAACTTAATAAAGGTATAAAAATATCATCTCTAAAAAAAGTATTCATATTTTCTAAACCAAAATCATCTAAAATCAAAAACGGAATTTTTTTTAAATGATTTACTTTATCTTCTATAATATCTTGAGTCCAAAGAAACTTAAATTGTCTAACCAAATCAGACATTACAATAAATAAAAAGGGGATACGACATTGCAATAACATTTTAGCTAACACCTTTAACATAAAAGTTTTTCCTGAATTGAAAGGACCATAAATATATAAACCCTTATTATTTTTAATATTAATATCAGGAGAATTATATTGCTCTATTAACGATTTTATATACTGGAAAATATTTTTTTGTACTTTAGACATAGGTTTTATGTTTTGAATATCTATACTAGATAAATCTAATTCTTGATTAAATAAAATGTTTTTTTGTTGTAAATTACTTTGCCAATCTATTTGTTTAGTTTTTGCAGTTTCTTGCCAAGCTACATGAAGATACGGTTTTTCCTTTAAAACCAATTTGTATCCGAAAGGATTTGGCTTATCTTTTTTATTTAAATAATTAAAAACAATAATTAAATCTTCATCTTTAATTTGTAAATTTTTTGTGTCGGGATGATTTTTAATATAATTTTTAATTTTTTGTAAATTAAAATTTGATTCTTCTGATGAATCCATAATAACTCCTAAATAAAAATTTAAATATCTTTAAAATTTAAATCTTTATAAAACTAAAAAAATAAAAATTGAATTTTTTGTTATAAATTAGAATCAATATAAATTAATAATTGAAATTAATAATTTCCTCATTTCATTAATTATTAGAAATTGTCACCTTTTATAAAAAAGACCAACAATTTACCTAAAATCTACAATTTATTACTTTTATTTATTACTTAATATTATTCGCTATTCTGTAGCTTATAAATAAATTATTACTGAATCTATTATATCATGTTTTTTTTAATGACTATTTATTTTTTTAATTAAAAAACTAAAACAAATATTAAAGGAAAATTTAAATAATAAATTTTTATCTATTTTGTAATAATTTAATATATATGTGCGTTAATAATATATAAGATAAAAATAGAGGTTTGCGTTTCAATAAACAGATTTATATTTTTGATTATATATCGCAAATAGCCTTCCTTTTTTTAAACCGGACAAGCCAATTTCCTATAATTCCAGTTTACTATAGTTTATACTTTTAACAAACTCACCGCTAATTAATGGTTTATTTTTATCCTTCTTTGTTCCTTATATTGTTGAATGTCTTAGATTTGATTGGTCTTCTTAAATAAATTACTGACTTATTTCGCTCTATAAAGTTAATTAACCTTCATCCTGTTATAGCAATTAGCTTAATTATTCCAAATTAAGTATTTATTCATCCGATTACTAAAAATTTACTTTATCTTTGAATATAATTACTTTTATTTCATTATAGGTTAATTTAATAATTAGCTTTTATAATTTCTCCAAGTTGCTCTAAATATTGACTTTGATCTGTTAAAGGGATTGACCTTTGTGAAAAATATTGATATCCAGGTTTTATCAATTAATAAACTATAAAATACTTGTATATAAATTAATATCTTTTAGACTGGCTCGATTACAGTATTTCGCGATACAAATTAGTTTATCACCTTTACTTCAATTCTTAGACTATTTTAAACTTCTCCATGAAATTATTGGTTTGAATAATCCTCTTAACTAACTACTTCGTCGCAACCCACTTTTAAGAACTATTGTAATCTAACATTCTTTCGTTTAATTGACCGATTAATATGACGAACTTATTACAATTGGCTAAATTTTTATATTTTTCGATTTATTTGCGCTTTTTTATATATAATAAAATTAATTAAAGTTTCAAAATAATATATAAAAAAACAATTATCTAATCTAAGAAAGGTTTTTTAATTAGATCATAATTTAATCTTATTTATCTTGTACACTTTGACTGTTATTAATTCATTTTTTAAGATATTTAATCAATTCCATTACCTTATTTAAGATACGGATAGATTAATTGCGTTTTATTCAGCGATTTATCTTTGCTGTTTTATTTACAATCAGCCCCCGTCCAAACCGGACAAGCAAGTTTCCAAGCATCCGGCTTTCCATAATTTACTCTCTTTCGAGAACTAATTTCCCCTCGCGGTTGATTAGTTATTTGTTCATATCGTTCTTGTTTCTAATGTCCTGTATTTGTTGATTTGTTACCTTTCGATGACAATTCTTACACAGTACTTTAGTTCTTTTATTCATGATACTTTGGCGATTCGCCTTGCGGATTGTGCCAATATGATGAATTTGAAGTTGGGTTGTTTTATCGCAATTCTCACAGCGTTCCGCTTTTAGACGGTCAGTTAAGATGGGTGCGACCTTGGAACATATACTTGTTAATGTTAATATCAGGGTTTCCCTTGAAATTACGCATTGTCCTAATTTTGTTCCAAGAGTAAACATCCCATAGTTCATATCGGGTTTTCCCTTTATTATGATAGGAGATACCCCAAGTTGAACCAATTTTGTATTTCTTTCGAACTCTGGCAATTGACGTTTTCCGTTTCCTTGCTAGTGTTTTCAAACAGCTGTATTCAGCTAGATAACTTAAGTGAGTCAAAACACCTAAATTGTTAGCCCAACAAAAGTATTGGATAATTCCTCTAACAATTGTCTTATAGGTCCGGATTATTTCTAATTCGTCTCTATCTGCTAATGTTTCGTCGTGTTTCAACTTTCCCTTTTTTAACCAATTATATTCATATCCATACTCTTTGGCCTTTGCTTGGGGAATTTGGATTTGAACTAGTCCATTCAAGGAATTCTTAGTTGTTTTCCTTTCCCGGTTTTTATTGGTAGGGTTAACCTTTATCATATAGGATAGAAATCTCGTTCCTTTACTGGCTTTCACAATTTTGGACTTATCCTTACTAATCGTAAGGTTTAAATCTTGTGTTAGCCATTGCGTTACTTGGTCTTTGATTCTTTCTGCCTGGTTATATTCGCCTTTAATACCGATGATAAAATCATCAGCATAACGGATGTATTCAACTCTTGGTTTTAGATTTAAGTTGATAAAACTGTCAACCCCCAGTTGGTAATGTTGGTTTTTATACCAAGCCTTCTTATATTCCGGGTTACTCTTCCTAATTGGCATTCCCTCTTTAATCAGTCTCTCCATTTTTAGGTCAATATGGTGTAAATATACATTCGCCAATAAAGGAGAGATAATCCCTCCTTGAGGAGATCCCGATAAAGATTCGTACTTGATGCCATCCTTCATGAATCCGGCTTTCAGCCATTTGTTAATGGTTACGAGCGCTTTATTCTTTTTGATGAACTGATTTAAGGTTCTCATCAGAATCTCATGATTAATGGTATCAAAGTAGCCTTTTAAGTCAATTTTGACAAGATAATCTATTCCTTTAAATCTTTGTTTGACACGTTTGATAGCATCATGACATGACTTTTTGGTTCTGAATCCAAAACTCCATTCTGAAAAGATATTCTCAAAATAAGGATTTAAGAGTTGTTCCAGGCATTTTTGCATCAATCTATCCTTGATGGTTGGTATCCCCAAAGGTCGGGTTTTTTTATCATCTTTAGGAATGAAGATTCTTTTAACTGGTTTTGAGTGGTAACCGTTATTGACGTATTCCCGGTGGTATCTTTCTAGACTTTCCAGATTGATTCCATCGATGGTTTTATTGTCGATTCCGGGTGTGCCCGCTCCTTTGTTGGTGGCAATCTTGTTGAACGCCATTAATATGTTATAAAAGTTATTCATCCCCTGCTGCAGTTCTCTTTTTATAGAGTAGCCATTTGATGAACAATATTGAATTCTACCTTAATTCTTTAGGGGAAGTACCCTCTTTTGGAGGCTGATTCCAGGTTTCTTTCTTTGATAAACTATCCAACACCAATAGCATATGTCGATAGGCTCTGGACTGTCCGTTTAAGCAACTTCCGAGACAGGTTTAATTATTACTTCAATTTTCCTTCTTAGGCCATTACAGGCTTCTCCATAGACTTATTCGGTGGCGGAGTCATCTTGACTAGTTTGCTTTCATCGCAACCCGCTTTTATGGTCTGCTTTAATCTAACCTACTTTCGTCTGTCAGACCGACCATATCCTTTCAGGGTTTATCAGCCCTGACTATTGGTTAAATAGCACGAAATTTAGGCCTCTTTGGCGCCCCTATTGTAATTATATTATTCCAAAACATGTTTTAAATAATAAGATTATAAACATATTTTTTCCATATAATTTTATATTTTTTTTATTTTATCCATAAAATTAAAATTAAACATAATTTTTATTATAAAACAAATTTAAATTTATAATTAGTGTTTATTTTAATTTAATAAATTAATTATTTATCAAAAATTACTTTTTTTATCCTAAAATATTGCAATTAATAGAAAAAATATTAATTTACTATATATTATAATTATTATCTAAATTATTTCGATAAGGTATCAATAATTTCATAATTTATATATAAATTTTAAAATACTGATCACAAACTGATCACAATTAATGCAAATTTTTCATAAAATCATCTAACCATTTAGGCAAAGTCACATCTTTACGAGAAGAATCAAATTTATTACTATGATTTGTTAATTCTGCTGTTAAATAATTATAAGCCATTTCTGTAGAAACAATACCTCTTTTTAACCATGATTTTAAAACAGTATTGCAATAATTATACGATAAAACAAAATTAATCTCATGGTTTTTCTTTTTACAAATATACATTAATAAAGAATTAATAACCCCAATATCTACATTTTTATTATTTTGAATTAACATAAATAAATCATGATTTAATCTTTTATGTATATTAATATTTTTGCCAAAACTTTTAATAATATTAACAGGATGCGACCTTTTTAAACACAAAATCATTTCATTTTTTTCTTGTTGATAATTAGTGGCATCAATAATTTTAATATTTTGTTGAGTTTTTACGTTTTGTTCATATAAATAATCTTTTAAAATGTTTAAATCAATATTTTGGTTATAATTATGACGAAAAAGTTTTTGATATAAAATAGCCATTTCGTTAGGTTTCAACATATAAACAAAGCCTAAAGTAACAATATAATCAATATTTTCATTTTCCAATAAAAAAGGTTTTTTAAAACGTTCAGACAAATTACTTAAAAACATTTCATAATCAAAAAATTTTTTAAATACAATTAAATGTTTATTCGGCATCGTAACATTATCAGATGAATAATGATTATACAATGAAGAATGATCAATAGTAATTTTATTAACTCCATAAATATCTACGAAATTTTTACTCATATTTTGAAAATTTGAAGGTATTATAGGAGATTTAGTTAATAATAATTTTTGTAAACAATGATAATAATTACCTACTTCACTTAAAAAAAAATGACTTAACAAAGGATCTTTAAAAAATTTGTGAACTTGAACCGGAGAATGAATTATATAAATGATATCTTGATGCTCATTAGAATAAGTTTCTAATAAACGAAGAGCTTCTAATTTACTTTTATTTTTTTTAAAAATTTTATGATCTATATTCAATAAATCAAATAACATTTGATGTGTAATATTAAAATTATTATCAAAATTATTTTTACTTTCATTTAAAAAATATAAAATATTGTATAAAGAGATAGCAATAGTTCCAATTAAAGGTTGATATAATAAATTAAGTACTTTATAATCTTCAAAAGACAATTTATTAACACAATAAATTTTAATTATATTTGAATTAATCATTATTTACAACCTTTCTTAAATGTTATCGCAAATGCCTTATCAAAATTAAAATAAACAATAATTGAATCGAATTATATATATTATATATTTATTTTAATTGACAAAAAGAACAAAAATAAGAACTACGACCATTAATTTTAATTTTTTGAATTAATTTGTTACACCTACAACAATTATCTTTATCCTTTCTATATACCAAAAGTTTCTTTTGAAAATTACCTTTAATCCCTAAAGCTTCAAAAGTATTAGTAGTGGTAGCACCATCTTCGATAGAAGCTTTTAAAATATTTTGAGCATGTTTTAAAATAGACTGAACCTTTTCTAAATTTAAACGAAAAGAAGGTGTAGTAGGATGAATACAAGCTAAAAATAAAATTTCACTAGCATAAATATTTCCGATGCCAGAAATAATACTTTGATCCAATAAAACCTGCTTTATAACTCTAGTAGTTTTCTGCAATTTATAATAAAAATCATTTAATGATATTTCAAAAGGATCTGCAGCTAACTTCACCAAAGGACTTGTAATTAAATACTCATTATAATTATAAACAAAGAAACGTCCAAATTTTCGAGTATCATAATACCGCATAACTATATCGTTATCTAACCACAATCTCCAATATTCATGTTTATCAATAGTATTACACATATGAATAGGATTTAAATTAATTTTACCTTCCATACGCAAATGACCAATTAAAACCAAATCGTTACTTAAAAAAAAGATTAAATATTTACCTTTACGCTCAACTTTTAAAAAAAATTGATTTTTAATTTGATTAAAGCGTTTTTTATCGGGATAGATTAACTCGGTTTAGAAAGCACATTGATAAATTTGCTTTCATATTCGAAATTAGCCCCCCACAGAACCGGACAAGCAAGTTTCCAAGCATCCGGCGCCTAATATCTTATTACAAGAT
>JAUZIB010000005.1:0-37756 GCA_032887715.1 Candidatus Phytoplasma australasiaticum | reverse complement strand
TCGGAAGAGAGTAAATTATGGAAAGCCGGATGCTTGGAAACTTGCTTGTCCGGTTTGGACGGGGGCTGATTGTAAATAAAACAGCAAATACAAATCGCTGAATAAAACGCAATTAATCTATCCGTATTTGCCTTCTTAGGCCATTTCAGGCTTCTCCATTGAATTATTCGGTGGCAGTGTCCTCTTGACTAATTTGCTTTCGTCTCAACCCGCTTTTATGGTCTGCTATAATCCGTCATTCTTTCGTTTGACTGACCGACCATATCCTTTCAGGGTTTATCGGCCCTGTCTATTGGTTAAATAGCACGAAATTTAGGCCTCTTTGGCGCCCTTAATCGAGCAATTAATATTTTCTCGGTTAATTTTTATTTAATACACAGACAATATAATATAAAGAATCATATCTATTATGAATAAAAATTGCCAATTGGAAATTGCCATTATTTTGATGAAATAATTTTTAATGTTTTTCGACATTATAGCTAATGATGAAAACAAATAAATAATCAATGGGCCTCCCAGAATTAAATTGGACCAATAATGTTTTATAAATGGAATTACAATACTAGTTTTATTTAATAATTTTAAAATAATCTTTCCTAAAGCATATAGAAAATAGAAATCAAGAAAAATTTGTAACCATCTTTTCGAACGATTACAAAAATATAGAAATTTATCAGAAAATTGAGTAGAATTAATTAAAATTATATCATTAAATGAAACAAAATTATTAGTCTTAAAAAGATATTTATAATAAAATTTTTCTAAAATTTCATTAAAAGAATATTTAAAATTAGAATTATTAACATTGGGTTTACGTAAAGAATAATTACGGATAACTTTTTTTATTAAAGAAGAATGAGATTGATCTTTAAAATTGTTATTTTTTGATAAAGTATGATTTATTAAATTTAAATTAATACCAAAAATATCTTTTTCATAGAAATTTTTATTTTTTTGTAATAATAATAAATGATCATATGAAAAATCATTTGTTCCGAATAAAGAACGAAAAAAATTATTTTCTGTTTTCAATAATTTAATAATTAAATCTACATGTTGACCAGATTTTAGCATAATTATATTTTGATGATATTCGAAATCTTTATTTAAAGAACTTAAAATATTTTCATCGCCAAATATAATAATTTTTCCTCTAGATGATAATGAATTTAACATTATTGGATAAATATTTTTTTTAAAAATTTCTTTTCTTTTTTCGTTATGCAAAAACTCTTGGTAATGATTTTCATAATATTTTGATAATACATTACCATCGCAAATAATTAAATCTAATTCCGGAAAACAAAATTTTTTATTTTCGACATCAACACAAAGTAATTCTTGATTTTTTAATAATAAATTCATACGAGCTAAACTAAAACCTATAGGACGATAACGAGTAAATAAAACATTATTGTCTTCTGAGATAATACAACCACCGTATATATTACCTTTAAATATTCGATTATGATTGATTTCTATTGTAGTAATAATTTTATTTAATATTAATCCTGAATCATTATCACAAGTCATATCGTAAATATTGGCATTTATTAATAATTCTGATCTAACTAATTCAGGTATTAAATGGTTAAAAAAATCTAAATTGAAAATTTTTTTTTTATTATTAATTCTTTGTTTTTGATATTCTATAATAATTTCTTGAAATAATTTATTCAAATTATGAATTGGTATTTGATTAATCATCAACATTATATTCGACAGAAAATCAGAGTCTAATAAAACCAAATTATTTTTATATAAATTTATTTCTTTAAATAAATATTGATATTTATTGTTATTAGAAATATCAATATTATAAAAAGCTTCATGCAAGTTGTCAATTAATTCTGATTCAGTTAATTGTTTATTTATTAATTGATTAATCAAAGAAGACCAAAATAAATTTACAGGTAAAATAAAATTACTATTAATATTATTCTTATCTTGAAAATCTTCACATAAATGATTTTGCTCGTATTGATGTGACAAATATTTAAAAGTAATCAAACTACATATCGATTTTGTAATATATTCGAATGTTCTGGGATGTTTAGCATATTCTTTTAATCCATGAATTAATTGTTGTTCGGGATTATTATTCTTTAACAACATTAATTTTAAAATTCCATTTCCGCTATTTTTGTTGATCTTAAATGAATTTATTATTAAAAAGGAGTTTTTATTAATATATTTTTTTAAAAATAAATAATTTCAAATTTAATAAATAATAAAATTATAAATTTAACATATATTATACTAAAAATGAAAATGAAAATCCATAAAATTAAAATATATATTAAATAATTGATAAAATTAATTTATATTTATAAAACTAAATTTCTCATCGCTTTCATAAAATTAACTCCCTGATAATTCTAATTCTTCTAAAATTATATTAATATCACATTCTTTATTTTTTATTTTTCTTTAATGGAAATACTTTGATTATGTTATCTTCATTATTTTCATTTGATAAATCAAAGTTTTTATCTGATAAATCATAATTTTTCATTATCTAATGAATGATTATTTTTTGATTTGAAAATGGTGATAATGATATCTTTTGGTTTATCATTGTTCTTCATTTCATCATTTTCAGTATTAAGTATTTGTGAATCTTTTATTTTTGTATTATCATTGTTTTCGTAAGTTAGTTTATCTTGAATTGGTGTTTTTTCATTATTATTTTGAATAAATTGATTATTTTGGATTCTATTTAATTTATTATTTAAAGATTCAAATTCATTTTCTGTTTTTGTTATTATTGTTTTAATTTTTATATTTAAAGCTACATAAATTATCATTAACATTATTGTGATAAATATTAAATAAAGAAAATTAATTAAATATAATAATGTTTTATTTTTTTTTATTTTTTTTGTTTTTTTCATTTTTATAACCTAACTTTATAATAAAATATTTTTAATATTTTCAATCATTAATGATTATTTGTCATCATTTTAAATAAATATAAATTATATATATTTTTACAAATAATATTTTTTTATAAAACACAAAGATAAACATTATATTTAATGATAAATATAACTTCAATAATACGTTTATTAGTTAATATAAATTTTTAGTATTGCAACAAATTTAATTTTATATATTTATAAAAAAATCAAATAATATTAAAAAAATATTCTAATTATGAAAAAAATTTTTTTATATCATCATGTAAAAAAATCTTAATTTCATTATTATTTTTATTTATTATTATTCGTTAATGAAAAAATTATTATTTTTTTATTAGTGATTGTTTATTATTTTGTTATATGGCATTTTTCATAATTAAAAATAATAATACCAATAAAAAGCTAAATAAAAAAATATTAAATTAAAATATTATTTTTTTATTTGGCCATTTTATGTCAAAAACTCTTTTTAATTTTATTTTTTAATTTAAATTATAAAATGTAAAAAAGTTATTTTAAATTGAAATTTTAAATATAAAACAAATTTACTGTTATTTTTATATTTTTAAAATAAATTTTAATTTTATTCATTTTATAAAAATATTAATTATCTTTACAATATGTTAAACTAATGTTTATTTGTATTATTAAATTATATAAATCGGTAATATTTGTGATTATCATATTTTAAAAATACGATTTCAGTGATAAAAATAAAATTTATAACAACATATAAAATTTTTGCATTTTAATATTAATTTAAAAATTATTTAATTTGAAATTAATTTAATATTCATTTATTAAAAATAAATTATTTTCCTATATTTTTTTATTTTTAATAAATCAATTTTACCAAAATAAAGTGTAGAAAGCAAAATTTAATTTAAATATTTTAAACATTTGTGTTATAATTACTAATAAATTTTTATTTTAATTCTAATTAGAATAGTTGTTAAAAAAATTCGAAAAAATTTGAATATGATAAAAATAAAAAAAATTTAAAAAAATATCATTATTTCTTATTGTTATTGTTGTTAATATTTTGGTACATTTTAAATGTTTAAAAATAATTTTTTAATATGCAATAACTTAAAAAACCAATTAGATCAAAAAAAATACAAAAAAAATATAAATACAATAAAAATATGAAATAAATGTTAGTGATCAAAAATATACGATCAAAGAAAATTCACAAAATTTTAAAGATTAAAATTTATTAAATTTTCATAGAAACAATTCATTGGTAACTTCAGAATAAAATTTATACAATTAATGATAAATTAAACGAATATCAGATAAAGCATTTTAATTTGGATAAACATTTTTGTGTATAATGACAAAAAATTAAAAAAATTAACTAAAAAATAAATCAAATAACAAATTCATTAAATAAAAAAGTAACAAATATTAATTCAAAATAAAATTTCTATTTTTAAAGTAGATTCTTTAATACTGATACAACAATAATCCCTCTATTTTATAAGAAAAAATAATCGCAATTGGCAGAAGAAATAAAAAATATTCAGATTCCAATAAAAAAATATAAAAAAGATAAAGTTAACTTATAAAAACCAAATCTATTTATCATTCGATACTATATGAATTAAGCCAATACAATAATAATATAACGATAATTATCGAAATCAATAATTTTAACTAACAGATATAAATACTAAAAAAATGTCAATATTATATACTTAAATATTCTTAATGTTTTAATTATTATGAAACTCAAATTTAATTGTATTTTAAATATTAATTCGAATTATTTTTAATCGTAAATTACTAATTTTATTTTTAAAAATTTATTTTTATATTTATATTGAATATTATTTTTTTATTACTTAATTAAATTTAATTATTTGTGTTTTAGTTAAAATTAAATATACTAAATATAAAATAGTATTAAAAAATACATTAACTATATAAACCAAATAAAAAAATCTAATTATTTCTATAACATAAAAAGAGTTTTCGATTATTTTATGTATTTTAAATTAAATTGATCAATTAATATACTTTTCGAATTTTTTAAAATTAAAAGGAACATTTTTAATTATCTATTTTGATGAAAAATAATTATTATAATTTTCATTTATTTTGTAAAGTTTTTAATATATAATTAATTTTATTATTTTTTTAAACAATAATTTTCACATTAATTAAAAGCTAAATAACTTGATAACTAGGCAATAATAATTAGAAATTAACAATTTTTTTTATTATCTATTTATGATATAAATTTTTAATAAATAATAATCCTAAAATTAAAAAATATATTTATATCAACTAAATAATTTTTTTAATTTTATTATCTTATTAAATTTATAATCCGATGTAATAAAACGAAAATCTAGAAAATTCTAACAAAAGAAATAAATCTAAAAAACTTAAACCTAAATTTAAAGAACAATATTGCTAAATTTAATAAAATAAAATATTATTTTTATCAGAAAATAATATATCTTTGATTATTTTAAATAATTAATAAGCAAAAAAAACAAGTGTAAAAATAATTATTAATCTTGAAAAGAATAAAATACAAAAAACGCAATTAATTTTTTTAAATTTAAAAGTTTAAAAGTAGAGTAGTTAATTAAAAATAGTAAATAATAGCAAATAAACACTAATAAAATCAATTAAATAGTGAATGGATATAGTTAAATTAGAATAATTTCTTTAATAGTAATTAACTAGAATTAATCTAAGAAATATTATTATTAAAAAAATAAATATTTGATATTAGACTTTATATTGATAAATTCTAAAAAAATTTATTCTCATATAATAGATATTTGTACAAGTTTATATCAACAAATTAACAAAAAATATTAATCATATAACAATAAAGTATTAAATCGACATTCTATAAAAACTAAAATTTTTTAAAAAATTATTTTTTTGTTATAAAAATTATTTTAGATAATTTTTATAAATTAAAAAAATTTTTTTATTAACTAAAAAATTAATAAAATTTGATCAATAAATTAAATATTTTAAATAATTTTATCCCGAAAATTAATATCTTGAGAATTAATAAAAAAATTTTAAAAGGAGCAAATATGCAATTTATTAAATTATCAAAAAAAAAATTAATATTTGTTATTATTATTTTAATAATATTATTATTGATAATTTTGACTCATATTAATTTATTAAAATCGCAAAATCAAATCAAAAATCAATATTATCAAAAATCTTATTTATCTTCTGATCAATTAAAACAACCAAATTTATCTAAAGATTTATTTTCATCTAAATTAAAAATTAATAATTATGATAATTCTGAAAATATTGAATCTTATATTTTTTCAAAAGATTATAAGAATATAAATAAATTTTTAGATAATATTACTGAACAAGATAAATCAGAAATCCAGTCTATTAAAAAATTATTTTTAACAAATATATCCGAATTCAATTACATTAATGATTTAATAAAAAATTATCAGAACGAAGTTATAAAATTTCAAAATAAATTAGAGTTTATACCTATTACAATAAATTCATTAGAACAAAAAATTCAAGAATTACAAGCAAATCGAAAAAAAATTAATAATAATATAAATATTAAAAAAATACAACAACAAAATAAACAAAGCGAATTACAAACACAAGGTATAACTGTTTATAATAATCAAGAAATTAATAACCTAAAAAAACAAATTGCAAAATTAATATCACAAAAAGAAGCAACTAGGAAACAAATAAGTATCCTTCAATTAAATAAACAAAATTTACAAAATCTCGAAATAATAGTACACCAAAAAATAAAATTATACCAAGATCAATATATAAAATTAACTTTATCATTAAATCAAAAATTTCAATTTTATATGCAAAAGTTTTTTATATTTAAAGATTTATATATAAATTCAAAATAAATTAAAAATATATTAATAATTATTCAGATTAACTTAAATTTTATATTTTTATTATTTTTTATAATTTATAAGAAATCAAAATTTGATATGTAAAAGTTATTAAATTACTTTAATAGTTAGCAAAGTAAATTTTTAATTTTATTTTTATATCATTTATTAAATTTATTAATCTAATTAAAAAAATTTAATTTAATAATTGTTTAAATAATTTAATATAGAAAGATTAGAATAAACAACTAACCAGTAGTAACACGTAAAATTAGCCTTGAAGAGAAGATGGATTATGGTGTAAATTCGGATGTCGGGAAATTTGCTTGTCCGTTTTAGTATGGGGGATGTTTGTAATAAATATTAGAAAGATAATGAGTCCTGATATGGAAATGCAAATAATCTATTTTTTCATATTAAATAATTTGCAATAAATATTTTTATCAACAAAACCCCCCCTCTTATAATGTAAAAAAAGGAGGGTTATTTTAATTTTTTATTAATTAAATTCTTTTTTAAAAATTAAAAAATATCAAAATATGATAAAAAATAATAAATAAAATATTTTATAAAATTATCTTTTTTAAAAAAAATTTTTATTTTCGTAATTATATCATTACTAAAAATTAATAAAAAATAAATTTAATATATCTTTATTTATGATAAAAAGAACATCTATATTATAATTATATTAATAATAAAACTTGTCTTTTTATTGTTTTTTAGTTATTATAAAATTAATATTAAATTCAACAAAATTATTAAATATTTTTTATTTTAAATAAATTAATTGGCATCTGTAGATGGTGCTTTTTTTCAGTTAAAAAACTATTTAAACGAAAAATAAGATAGATAATTAAAATTATTTTATTTTTTAAAAATATTTAAATATGGTCATTAAACGAAATATGTCTTTAAAAATAACAAAAAATAAAATTAATGTTCTTTTATTAACTAAAATTAATAATTTGCCTCAAAAACCTGGTTGTTACCTATTTAAAAATTGTTATAATAATATTATTTATATTGGTAAATCCAAAAATTTATTTTCAAGAATTAAAAGTTATTTTTATTTAAAAAATCATAATTCAAAAACTAGTAATTTAATTCAAGAAATATGCGATTTAGAATATATTATTACTCATAATGAATTAGAAGCTTTTATATTAGAAGCTAATTTAATTAAAAAATATATACCAAAATATAATTTTAAATTGTTAGATGATAAAAATTATGCTTATATTGAAATCACTAATGAAAAACATCCTCGTTTAAAAATTTCTTATTATAAAAAGGTTCCAATAAAAACTAAATTATTTGGTCCTTATCCATATAATAATAGCATGAAAGAAACAATACGTTTATTACATAAAATTTATCCTTTAAGACGTTGTCAACCAATTCCTAAAAAACCTTGTCATTATTATCAAATTAATGAATGTTTAGGCCCTTGTTGCCCTAATAATAAATCTATTGATTATTCTGTGAATATTAGAGGAATTAATGATTTTTTACAAGGAAAAAATAAAAATATTTTTAAAAAAATTAAAAATGAAATTAAAGAAGCTGTTAAAACATTAAATTTTGAAAAAGCACAAGAATATCAAAAAATTTTAGAACATTTAAAAAATATTACTATTAAACAATTTATTGAATTAAAACCTAATCTAAGCTGTGATATTATTGGTTTTTGTTTTAATAAAAACGAAATTTCTTTGTATATTTTCAAAATGTATCAAGGAAAAATTCAAGAACATTATCAAATAGTCTCAGAATATATCGATGATCCTATTGATAATATGATTACTTATTTACATTTATATTATCAAAATAATTTATTACCTAAAAAAATCCTTTTAAATCCATCTTTGATTATACAAAAACCGGAAATAAAAAAAATAATTAATACTAAGTTTTCAATCAAATTTAACACAGAAGAAAAACAAATACAAGAATTAGCTCAAAAAAACGCAGAAGAAAATTTAAATAAATATAATTTATTATATAGCGCTAAATTAGAAGCTACAACAATAGCTTTAAGTGAATTATCAAAATTGTATCAAAAAAATATTAATCATATTGAAGTTTTTGATATTTCGCATTCTTTTGGGAAATATTTTGTGAGCGGCGTTATTGTTTTTAAAAATTATCAATTACAAAAAAAGTCTTATTGCGCTTTCCGTATTAAACAAACTTATCCGAATGAATATAATTCTTTAGCAGAAGCTATTGAACGCCGATATCAAAAATTAATTAATCTTAATTTACCCCTTCCAGATTTAATTTTAGTTGATGGCGGCATAGGTCAATTTAATATTAGTCAAAAAATTTTAAAAAATTTAATAAAAGGATTTAATTTAGGTGCTTTAAAAAAAAATAATAAACATCAATTAGAAAGTTTAATTTTATCTAATCAAGAGATTTTATTAAATCAAAAAAGTTTTTTATTTCGTTTTTTATTTTTTTTAAGTGAAGAGGTTCATAATTTTACCATCAATTTTCATAGAAAAATTAATAATCAAGAAAATATTTACAATCTTATTTAATTTAAAATGAAAAAATATTTAAATTTTAAATATTAAAAAGGATATTTATGGATAATCAAAATTTTAGTTATTTACAGGATAAAATTATAATTAAAGGTGCTCGAGAAAATAATTTAAAAAATATTGATGTCGAAATTCCCAAATTTAAATTAGTAGTTTTTACTGGTATTTCAGGTTCTGGAAAAACTTCTTTAGTTCAAAATATTTTATATCAAGAAGGTAAAAGAATTTATTTAGAATCTTTAAATTTTTATGATCGTAAATTTTTTCAATTTACAAAAAAACCTAATATTAATTATATTTCAGGTTTAGCTCCAGTAATTAACATTGAACAAAAAAAAATTGTTAATAATTCTAAAGATACTGTTGGTACTATTACAGAAATTTATTATTATTTACAATTAATTTATGCGCATATAGGTGTTTATTACGATATACAAAATAATCAACCTTATCAAAAATATAATATAGAACAAATAATGAATAAATTATTAAATTTTTTTAACAACCAAAAAATTATAATTTTATCTCCATTGCATGATAATCAAAAAAAGATATTTCATTCAAGCATCTTAAAGTTAATGAAAGAAGGTTTTAATCGTTTTTTAATCAATAACAATTTTTTTACTTTTAATAATATTAAAGAAATTAATTATTTAGAAATAAACGAAATAAACAATATTTTTATCATTATTGATCATTTAACTATAAACAATCAAATAAAAAACCGTTTAATTTCTTCTTTAGAATTAGCTATAAAATTTAACAAACAAAAAATATTAATTATGTTACCAAATCAACAAATACTATCTTTTGATTTAGATTATAATGATGGCAAAAATTCTTTAACTCAATTAGAAAATAAAATGAATTTATTTTCTTTTTATAAAAAAAGAGGAATTTGTAATCATTGTAAAGGTTTAGGAAGTATAATGATTTTTGATGAAAAATTAATTTTAGATCAAAATAAATCTATTTTTGATGGAGCTATATTGCCTTTTGAACAACAAAATAATCCTACAGAAAATATTCAAGACAAGCTCAAAGATTTTTTAGATACATATAAAATTGACGTTAATTTGCCTTTAAACCAAATGAATAAATCTATCATTAATATTTTATTATATGGTCCTGATAAATTACCTAATGAAAGTTTAAAATTCCCTATTGGCATTATTCCTATTCTAGAATATTATCAAACAAATTTTGTTAATTATGATAATATTCAAAATTGGTTAAATCAATTTAAATCTTTAACTGTATGCCCTGATTGTTCTGGAGCTAGATTAAATAAATATGCTTTAGCTTATAAAATTAATAATAAAAATATTTATGAATTAACCAATTTAACTGTTAATGAATTATTAAATTTTATAAAAAATATAACATTAAATTCGATAGCCAAAGTCAATACTCAAGATGCCTTAACAGCTATTAAGAAACGTTTAAATTTATTAAAAAAATTAGGTTTAGAATACTTAAATTTAAATCGAAATATTAGTTCTTTATCCGGGGGCGAAATACAAAGAATTAAATTAATTAATCAGTTTGCTTCTCGATTAACAGGAGTTATTTATATTATTGATGAACCATCTGTCGGTCTGCATCCATATAATAATATTCAACTAATTAAAATTTTACGTCAATTAGTAAATCTAGGTAATACTGTATTAATTATAGAACATGATCAAGAAATTATATTATCTGCAGATTATATTATTGATTTAGGTCCTGAAGCTGGTAATAAAGGCGGTACTATTGTAAGTTATGGAAAAATAAATAATATTTTAGAAAATAAACATAGTTTAACAGGTAAATATTTAAAAAAAATTTATTCTTTTGAAAACGTAATAAAACCAAAAATATCTTCTACAAATGTTATTCAAATACGAAATGCTTACGTTAATAATTTACAAAATATTAATATTGATATTCCTTTAAATATATTTATTGTGATTACTGGTTTGTCTGGATCAGGAAAATCAACTTTACTTAATGAAGTTATATATAAAGGTTTAAAAAAAATTAAAAATTCTAAAAATATTAGACCTGGGTTTAATCAAGTTATTTTTTCAGAAAATCAAAATAATTTTAAAGATATTATTCATATAGAATCGCCAAATTTTAATAAAATTATTAAATATCATTTAATTAATTATTTAGGAATTTCAGAAATTGTTAGTAACTTATTTTCTCAATCTCCCGAATCAAGAGCTAAAGGTTATAACAAACGTCGTTTTATTTTAAATTCTGTTTCTGCTTTTTGTCATGCTTGTCAAGGAGAAGGTGTTAAAAAAATCTTTATGGGTTTTTTGCCTAATATTATAATTACCTGTGATCAATGTCAAGGTAAAAGATTTAATTCTGAAACCTTAACTATTAGATATAAAAATCAAACTATTGCTAATATTTATGACATGAATGTATCTGAAGCATATATTTTTTTTCATAATCATAAAAAAATTAAAATTGTTTTAGAATTGTTAATTAGTATAGGATTAAATTATTTAAAATTAGGTAGCAAATTAGATAATTTATCAGATGGCGAAAAACAAAGATTGATTTTAATTAAAAAAATATATAAAAATTATTTTTCTAAAAATATTTATATATTAGATGAACCGACAAAAGGATTACATTTTTTTGAAATTGAAAAATTAATTTCTTTAATACGTACATTAATTAATCAAAAAAATACAGTAATTATGATTGAACATAATATAAATATTATTAAAAATGCTGATTATATAATCGACTTAGGACCTCAAGGAGGAAAAAATGGTGGCCATATTATAGCTAAAGGTGATATAGAAGAAATTATCAATAATCCGAATAGCTATACTGGTCAATATTTAAAAAAAATAAGGGATAAATCTCATAATGAAATTTAAATTAAAAAGTTTATATAAACCGAGTGGTGATCAACCTCAAGCTATTCAAGAATTATTAAATAATTTTTATAAAGGGGAAAGGGAACAAATAATTTTAGGGGCTACAGGTACTGGAAAAACTTTCACCATTGCTAATATTATTAATCAACTTAATAAAAAAACTTTAATAATTGCTCATAATAAAACTTTAGCGGGACAAATTTTTAATGAATTAAAAGAAATGTTTCCTGAAAATAAAGTAGAATATTTTATTTCTTATTATGATTATTATCAACCAGAATCGTATATTGTATCTCGTGATATTTATATTGAAAAAGAAAAAATTATTAATGAAGAAATAGTAGAATTACGTCATAATACTATTAACGCTTTAATTGATCATAACGACGTTATTGTAGTATCGTCTGTATCTTGTATTTTCGGAATTGGTGATATAGAAGATTATAAAAATTCTATTTTATATTTACACCAAAATCAAAACTATCCTATGCATGCATTATTTAAAAAATTAATAGAATTACAATATTGCAGAAACGATTTACAATTAAAAAACGGTAATTTTCGTGTTCACGGTAACATTTTGGATCTTATAAATTCTAATTTAAAAAAAGAAGCAATTCGTTTAATTTTCGAAGATAATAAAATTCAAAATATTCAAATTTTCAATATGATAGATGGCACTATTGTTAAAGAATTAACGAAAGTTATCATTTTTCCTGCTTCTATTTATGCAACTAATCCTAGAAAATTAAAAGAAAGTATTAAAAGAATTAAAATAGAATTAACTAAACGAATTAAATATTTTAAATCCCAAAATCAAATTTTAGAAGCTCAAAAAATTGAAACAAAAACTAAATATGATCTGGAAATGTTAACAGAATTAGGTTATTGTAAGGGTATTGAAAATTATTCAAGACATATATCTTTAAAAAAAAAAGGAGAACCCCCGACTACTTTAATTGATTATTTTGGTTCAGATTTTTTAATTATTATTGATGAATCTCATATTACTATTCCGCAAATTAAAGGTATGTTTTTTGGAGATTACTCACGTAAAAAAAAATTAATTCAATACGGTTTTCGTCTACCTAGTGCTTTAGATAATAGACCGTTAAAATTTAAAGAATTTGAACAAAAAATAAATAAAATTATTTATTTATCGGCAACACCCGGAAAGTATGAATTAAACAAGAATATTCCTATAGTAGAACAAATAATTAGACCAACTTTTATTTTAGAGCCTCAAATCGAAATTAGATCAACTAAAAATCAAATGCATAATTTATTTGAAGAAATAAAAAAACGTCAAATCAAAAATGAAAAAGTTTTAGTAACTACTATTAGTATTAATTTTAGCGAAGATTTAAGTTTTTATTTAAAAAAAATGGGTATTAAAGTGACTTTTTTACATAGTAAAATTCCAGCTTTACAACGTTTACAAATTTTACAAAAATTACGTATGGGAATTTATGATTGTTTAATCGGGGTTAATTTATTAAGGGAAGGATTAGATTTACCGGAAGTTTCTTTAATGATTATTTTAGATGCTGATAAAGCTGGATTTTTAAGAAATGAAAGTAGTTTGATTCAAATAATTGGTAGAGCTGCTCGTAATATTCAAGGTAAAGTAATTATGTATGCGGATAACATTACAAATGCTATGAAAATAGCTATTGCTGAAACCAATAGACGTCGAATTATTCAACAAGAATATAATCAAAAATATCATGTTAATCCTCAAATTATTAATAAAAAAATAAATATTAATAATTTTAACCAAAATCATCAAAAAGATTTTATGAATGAAATCAATATTGATCCTAAAAATGTTACTAAAAAAGAATTAATTAAATTAAAAAAATTAATGAAAGAAGCTGTTAAAAAATTAAATTTTGATAAAGCCATTTTTTATAGAGACTTAATCATTTCAATTACTAAAAATAATTTCATTTTATAATTATTTTAATATTATAAAATTTATAATTTATTTAGTTAAATTCATAAAAAGAATATAATTTTTTTTGTAATTTGTCTTTTTGTTTATCTAACATTTCATTAGAATGTTTAATAAAATTAAATTTAATATTTTCAAATTTTTGCAAACGTTCTTTGTCAAATTGATATTGTTTTTTTAAATTATTAATTGTTAATAACGATTTGTTGTTGTTATTGATAACATTCGAGTTTTTTGACAATTTATCTTCTAATGCTTCAATTTTGAATTTTATTAATTTTTGTTTGTTAATTAAATTATTAATCTTAAAATCTAAATTATCAATATAATTTTTATCTCTTTTAATTTTAACTTCTAAAAAAAAATTCCATTGATTTTTTATTTTTTTAATTATTTTTTTTTCTTCGTCAGTATTATTTGCCATTGATAATGTTTTATAAAAATTTTGTTCAAAAATATATTTTTGTATTGTTTCAAAATCTTCTAAATTAATTTTAAATTTATTAAAATCTGAAGAAATTATTTCTTTTTTTTCTGTATTATTTGATGATTCAATAACATCATTTTTTAAAATTTGCAATAAATCTAAATTAATATAATCGTTTTTTTTTATCATAAAAAAATATTTTATTAAAAAAATAAAAATAATAATAAACAATAAAACGCATAAATTAAAAATTGAAAAATTTTTTTTAAAATTCATTATCGTTGATTTCTTTTTCCAAATTGATATAAATTAAAAATTAATTAGATAAAAATAATTTTAATGTTATTTATTAATAGTATTTTTAAATAAAAATATATTAAATTGTTTAAAAAAGTTATTTTATGTTTCATATTAAAAATGATAACCTCCCGCAAAAAATAAATAAAAAATTTTCTTAATATTTATACCTTTAATAATATTTTGAAAAATATATTAAAATAAAATATTTTCTGATAAAAATAAAAATTAATTTTTAGTTGTAATAAATTTATTTTTTTATTTATTTATAAAAGCGGGAGGTTTATTTTAAAATTTTTTGTATCTATTATCATTTAATGTAAATAAAATGATAAATTAAAATTAATATTAAATATGATTTATGAATTATATTTAATTATTTGTTAGAAATATACAATACATATTATTAGCACCATTACCCATATGTTTTAATTCTTGCAAAGTATATGTATTGTCTTGACCATCTCTAATTCCGCCATCAAAAAAAACACCTAATAAATTTATAGGGATAGATTACTCGCGTTTCAACTACAGAATTTGTTTTTCTTGTTTTATTACGAATAGCCTCCCTCCAAACCGGACAAGCAAGTTTCCAAGCATCCGGCTTTCCCATTTATAGCCTATTCCTAGGACCTCTTGATTAATTACTATTCATTTGGTTGTTATTCAGAAGCATTTTAATGGTTAACAGGGGGTCTTGTTTTTTATGAATATCCTACTTTAGCATCTTGATTAGTATTTCGTGGTTAATGTGTCAAAAACCCTAATATCATTTTATCCTTTTAAACCTTTGTTTAATATTTTTAATTACGTCTCGAAAAGAAATGAAATCTCAAAGACCATTCCTTGAATTTTTCCTTATAAAATGGGTTTAAGAGTTAATACATTATTTGTTGGATTACTCTGTTATCGATTTGTTGGAATTCTCATTGGTGTTGTTCGCCATTTGGTTTAGGAAGATAAATTCTACATTCAGGTTGGGTTTGATATTGATTTAGTAGATAGGCTAGTATTCAAATTTTTAAGTATAATTAAAATCCTTCTGATCTATTATTTCATTATTTATTCCATGGTTACCTTCTCTTTGGTTTTTCGTGATTCATATTTAAAGGCGATGGGAATATTATCCAGAAAATTCATTCCTTTTTTTGTAATTCCTTTTTTAGTGATTATTGATTTAAAGATTTCTTCTGAATGTTACTCAGTAAGTTTGAAAGTTTAAATAAAGGTGTTTAATTCTTCATTGGTTGATTACTTACATCAACCTCCTTTCTTACGAACTGAATAATCACTATAAATCTGACTCTTTCGCCCTGTCCCTAGCTTTCCTAGGGTCCGTGGGAGGACAATTATCATCACTATTCCAAACAATGTTTTTCTTCCTCCGACTACTAAAAGTCTCTTTTTCCTTGCATCTACGGTCTTATTATTATTTCGTATTTTTAACTGCTAATTGCAGTGATGTTTAGGAATCTCAAATTTCCGTCATAAATACACTTGATAGGGTTAGGTTCGCTTTCGTGGGTTCTAGAGAAGATACTGGATACTATTAATCTGATTCTCCACATTAGTTCATCATCCGCTTTACTCGGATAATTAATTCCACGAAACTCCGAAGTGGCTAATTGAATAGCTGCGTGGGATAATTTATGAGGTCAGTGCCAATAACTTCATAATATCTCTTCGGTTCTCAGTTTCATTAACTTTCTGAGAAGTTAGATCATTACAATTTTTTCCGCGATTAGAGCATTTCAGCTTTTTCCATGCCTATCTTAGTCTAGCGTAATCCTCTTGGGTAGTTACTTCCCCGCAATCCGCTTTAATGGTCTGCTGTAACCTGTCATTCTTTCGTTTGATGGCCGACCATTCGACTTCTCAGGATTATCCTACCTGAGACAATTAGTTAAATTGTTTTATTTATACGTATATTTGCGCCCGGCTCTGGATCTTTAATTTTCCAAATCATACTAAAACTTTGTAAATCTTCATTATAATGAGCACCTTGTAAACTCCAATCGAAATATTTATTAAATATAGCATGTTGTCTTAAAATATTAATGTTACCAACAGATACATTAACAATTCTAGTTTGGCCAATAAATTCCTCTCTCGGCGGCATAGCTACAACTACATTTCGAAAATTATAAATATTTATCACTATAAATAAAAAAGTTAAATACCATAAGTTTCGCATATTTTTTAGATAATACCCACCTTTTTTTGTTTTCAATAAAAAAACTAAATCTAACTAATTTACAATTTATATTCTATATTACTTTAAAAATTTTTCAATAAAAAAATAAAAATTATTTTGGTAATTAAATAATAATTTATTGATTAATTTTATATAAAGGAATTAAAAATTAAAGACAAAAGGCATTAAAAAATTTATAAAATGGAGGCAGGAATTAAAAGTCAATTCAATTATTATCTTTTTTTCAAATATTATTATAAATCTAAATATTATACATTAATTTCTAAGAGATTATTCGTGATTTCATTATAGCCATCCAATGAGACAGAAAATTTAAGTTCGATAATCGTTAAATAATATATAAGAAATTTTTAATTAGTTTATTTTTTAAAAAAGAACACGTTATAGTTTCTGTTTTCGAACTACATCCGGTATATTTATTCGTAGTAAAAGTAGTCTCGAACAGTTTATCATGTACTAATTAGGTTAAAGAATGGAACGTGTAATAATCTCTATTTCTTAAAGCATTTATATATTTTTGACGATATTGTAAACCATATTCGGTATATCAAGTTAAGTTAATTTTCATAAAATAAAAACAATTAGCGGTTCCAAAAGTATTTGTTACCTTTTTAATCATAAAATAAATGGAAATTTTTTGATAAGAAGGAGAAGTAATTTCGAAACTAGTATCACGACTTTCGATTTTTTTTATTAATAGTCAGTTTTTTTGTACTAAGGGAAAGGAGAAATTTAAAATTGATTTAGCGTTTCCCAATTTCGAATCGCTTGATAAGGATCAGTAGTATTAGAGGTAGTTTAATAGTTTTCATTCGTGGAGTATTGAAGACAAATTTAGCACCATTAGAAAGATTTAATGAATTATGAATAATATAAGTTTGGGTATTGATTATTTTTTAGACGAAGGTTGTTTTATCAATTTATTCTCATTATTAACTACTTAATATTTTTTTAGAACGATTTTTGCAACTATTCATTTTCAATTTAATTAAAACTGGTTTACTATATTTATTTTATTTTTTTCGAGTTATTTTAATTTTTATTTTAAAAATCGAGTTGTTTAATCTGAATGAAGGAGACAAAACCCATCATCGAAGTAAATAGTAGTAATTTTGATATCATTAAATTTTCCTAAAGACAAAAGGAACAGCTAAACCAGTGGTTAGAGTAGCGTTTTAATAACCTAATTTAATCAGTTTGAGTTCATTAATTATTATAAGCATGACTATTAATTTGAAAAAATAATTTCTTTAAAGCTATTTTTTAATTATTTTAAATTTTTCTTTAAATAAAAAAGTTAAAAACTATAAATTTTAATAAAAATCATTATAGAATATAAAAAAATGAAAAGAATATTTGATTAAAAAACATTAATTAAATTTGCAATTTTATTATTTATTTTGATTATCATCTTACTGGGTTTAGACTTTTCTAAGAAAACAGATAAACAAATAAATAAATAAAAACAACATTAGCATATAAAGAATTTTTGTAAAAGTTTAAAAAAATTAGATAAAACAGATTGAAAAAATAAATTTTATATTGTAAAATCCTCTTCAGAAAATCCATTATTAGATTTTTTCGCTTAGCGAAACATCAGATCGCGTATAAACAGAAAGAGTTATAATAATTTATTTAACTATTAATGAATAGTTAAAAATTAGTTATAGTTGTTCAATAACTTTAAAATATGTTACAATAATTATGAACACCAATGTTGTTTTGCTGTAAATGAAATATCAAAATATTATAAGGGGGTATAAAATATTTTGAAAAATAAAATTAAACAACTAAGGTTTATTCCCGGTGTATTTATATTGTTATACTATATTATAATTAATAATAATATTTTATTAGCTCATTTGATAAATAACAGTACAATGTTATCAGATTCGGTAGCTTTAACTAATCAAGATATTAACAATATCAGTAATGAACAAAAATCAGAATTATTGAAAATTTTTAATAATAAATTAAACGTATCTGAATCTATTTTAGATACAATTACAGAACTTGAAAAAGAAATTTGTTTTAAATCTTTAGATCATTTAGTTAGAATAAACCAAGGTACCTTTTACTCTGATCCTGATGATATTACTCGATTAAATAATATCGCGACAATTGCAAAAGATATTATAGAATCAAGTTCACATGATCAATCTTTATCAACGATTAAAGTAAATAATTTAAAAGATTCAGAAACGTTGAATCAACTTTTATCTAATTGTTCTAAAGATATTATTAAAGCTTTTGCTAAATTAATATTTAATTATAGTTTTGATATGCTTTTCGAATTATCAGCTCAAACACCAGGTATAGTAGCATTTACTATCGTAAACAGTAGTTTAATATAATTTTTTTATTAAATAAAAAAACTCTCAGAATTTATAAATATATTTTCTGAGAGTTTTTAAATAATAATTAAATTTTTATTAATTTATTTGAAATTAAATTTTAATGTTTTATATTTTTTTTTAAAGCTACAATTTCATTAAAATTTCTTATTTGATTATTTTTATGTTCTAAATTGAAGAAACCATGTCTAATAAATTGAAATTTTTCTAAATTATTTTTAAAATCTAAAGTATTTTCTATAAAACCGTTTTTTTGTACCCAAGAATTAAAATTAAAAAAATTTTTAATTTCTTCGGGTTTTTGTTTATTTAAGTCATCAGTATTTATTAATAATAAATCTTGATAAAAATTAAAAGTTGCTTCTAAAGAGTTTTCAATAGTTAGAAAATGAATAGTACCATTAGGTTTACGTTGGTTAAAACCACTACCACTTTTAGTGATTGGATCGTAAGTAGCTAAAACTTCTATAATTTCTCCAGATTCATTCGTTATTATTTTATAAGCTTTAATAAAGTAAAAATATAACAATCTAACTTCTCCATTTAAAAATAATCTTTTAAAATCTTTATTAGGTTTATTTATTTCAAAATCACTATGTTCTATATAAATATTACGTGAAAAAAAAACTTTTCTTTTGATTTGTTCATTATTTTTGTAATAAGGTATTTCGCGATATTCTATTTTATGTTCAGGATAATTAGTAATAGTTATTTTTAAAGGTTTGATAATGGCAATTATAATTTTAGTTTTTAATTGTAAATCATTTCTTAAACAGGAATCTAACATATTTTTATCGACATTACTGTTTATTTTAGAAAGACCAGCTTCTATAATAAAATTTTTAATTGCCAAAGGAGTTAATCCACGATTTCTCAAACCGATTAAAGTTGGCATACGCGGATCATCCCAGCCTTGTACTAAATTATAATCCACTAATAATTTCAGAATTCTTTTACTTAAACAAGTGCCAACAATATTTAATCGACCAAATTCAATTTGTTGCGGAATGTGAATCATTTCAGTTTCTTTAATGATCCAATTATAAAGTGAACGATGATCTTCGAATTCCAAAGAGCATAGTGAATGGGTAATTTTTTCTATAGAATCAGCTAAAGGATGAGCAAAATCATAAGTAGGATAAATATAATGATGTTGTTGTTTTAAACTTTTAGTATTCAAAATTCTATATAAAACTGGATCTCTTAAATTAACATTTGGACTAGACATATCAATTTTCGCTCTTAACACTTTTTCTCCTATTTGGAATTTTCCTTGAGCCATTTGAATAAATAATTTTAAATTTTCCGATATAGAACGATTACGATAAGGAGAACATTGTTTCATTTCTCTTGTTTTTTTTAACTCTTCTATATTTAAATCATCTACGAAAGCTTTGTTTTTTTGTATTAATAAAATAGCTTTTTCATATATTATTTCAAAATAATCCGAAGTAAAAAAAATTTTATCCGGTTTATAACCTAACCAATTTATATCTTTTTGAATATTTTCAATATAAATAGATTTTTCACGTATTGGATTAGTATCATCATATCTTAAAAATGTTTTGCCTTGAAATAATTTGGCTAATTCAAAATTAATAATGATAGCTCTAGCATGTCCTAAATGTAAAAAACCGTTCGGTTCAGGAGGAAAACGAGTAATAATTTCAGATATTTTATTTTGTTGCAAATCTTTTTTCATAATAGTTTTGATAAAATTAGAGATTATCATGAAATATTTGTTTTTTTCTCCTTGTTATTTTTATAAAAATTAATCATTATTTGACATAATTTATTATTTTTTAATTTTATATTGTATTATTTTTTAAGTTTTTAATATTGATTAATGGTAAATTATTTGATATATAAAGAATATTTAAACTTTATTTATTTAAATTAGAGATGTATAATAATTATATAATTTATTTTTAGCATTTTTACTTATAAAAAGTAAAATTTAACAAAATATATCCAATAAATGGTTTTTTTAAATTAATTTTTTATTAAAAAAATATAAAAGTAATTAAGATAGTTTCTTTTGATATTTTTAGTATATTAAAATAAGCGTTTTTTAAAAAAATTTTATTTTTTTCAGGAGTTATAATAAAATGTATATTAAGTTAATAAATCGTGTTATTTTTTTATTAATATTATTTATTATTTTATTTGTGATAAAAAATGAGTTAAATACCGATATTGACAATGATTACGAAGATAATTACACAACATCTCTCGAAGAAATTCGAAAAACTTGGCGTAGCCTTGATCCAGAAAAAAATAAACAAAATAATTCATATGAAATAAATTAAATTTTAGGAAAATATCATAAAAATTTTTAAAAAAATATATTATAATCATAATAGAGAGATCGTTTTTTGATGACAATTGTTGAAAATTGTCATTAAATTATGATCTCTCTTTTTTAATTTTTATGTTTAAAGTAATTTTATTTTTATATAGATATTTGATTATTTAGCCATTCTAAAATATCTTTATATACTAAAGTATATAAATTATTATTTAATAAATTATGATTACTTGTAGAATATAATTTTAAAGTTTTATCAGGACTTTTTATTAATTCAAATAATTCTTTGCTATGTGTACAATCGATAATATTATCTTTTTCCCCATGTAATAATAGAATAGGTTTAGGATAATAGAATTCATAATTAATTAAATTTTGTTGAAATTGTGTAATCATTAAATTCATAGTATTATAGATAAATCGAGTTGTAACAGTAGTAATTCTATTATAAATTTCTTCTGATCTTAAAGTTAATCTTTTAGATTCAGCATAATTATCCATGATAATAATTTTTTCATTTTGATTAATGCTCTTTGATTCCAAAATTTTTTTAGTTTTTTCCAAAATTTTTGAAGATGTGGCGGTGTTTATAACTCCATCTACATCTTGGAATTTATAAACATAGCAATTATTGATAATACTTCCTAATGAATGACCTAATAAAAAAATTTTTAAATTATTTTGCCTTTTTAAAAAAGTTGTAATTTTATACAAATCATTTATAAAAATTTTATAATCTTCAATATCTCCTATATTTTCGCGATTTTGTATACTTTGACCATGATTTCTTAAATCATATGTTATAGTATTATAATTATTTGTATTCAAAAAATTAGTTAATCTTTCATATTCTTGAGAGCTTTCTCCAATATCATGCGTGATGATGATGTTTGCTTTGGCTCTTCGAGGTTCCATAGCGTTTTTAACATTAACATATAAACCAGTATTATGATATCCTAATAAATAAAAATTAGAAAAATTTGGTATTTTAAAAATAAAAATTAAATAAATTGTTATTTTAAATAAAATATTAAATATCAAATTATTATGTTTTTTGTTTTTATTATTGAATTGTTTTTGATTATACATCTTAAAAATATTTCTCCTATTTAGATATGATTTTATGACTTAAATATTTTTTAATAACGAACTGATTATATTAAAAATTTAATAAATAAAAGAGATCTAAATAAAAATTTACAAATTTTTATTTAAAATTAATAAAATATTTTTTTAATTTATTATTAATTCATTAATATCATAACTAATAATTCCAAAATAAAATAAATTATTAAGATTTTTTATTATACTAAAAAATATTAAGTTAATTTTATTTTTTTCTAACTTTTATACGATAATCATAATCATTACTATAACTTAATTTATACGCAATAAAATAAATTTGAAAAGTAAATGCATAAGATTCTCTATATTTCCAAAAACCAAATTTTAACGGAACAAAAGTTTCTCCTATTAAAATATTATGATTTAATAATTTATCAATATTATGAACTGTGATTAATCCATTACTTTTATTAAATTCAATATTGGAATTTTGTTCACAAACAAAATTTTCTTTTAAAGCTTTGTCAATTTCTAATTTACAAGATCCTGATAAATAAGACAATTTGCTCAACAAACGATAATAATATGCTTTATCTTTCATTGCATGAATTAAATTAAAAGACATAGATTTAGACTCCGAATTATCAGGTGGTGTATTTATAAAAGGAATTTTAGAAATTTTTTTCGATGTTAGAAAAAAAAATATTATAAAATAACTTAACATGATTAAAAACCAAATAAATACTATTTTAATGAATATATTGTAATTGTTTTTTTTTTGTTCATATTGTTTATATTGTTACCATTTCTCCTGATATATCGCCCATTTGAATAAAAATAATAAGTTCCATTTTTTATTTTTTTGATAAGGATAAATCCACTTCATTTAATTCTTTATAAATTTTATCTAACCAATCAGGAACAGATCGATCTAATAAATATTTCAGTGCATGAAAAAAACAATAACCATCCCCAGGAGTGTCACTAAATGTTTTAATATAAAAATGGTCATTATTATAATTTTGCATATCTAATGTAATAATAGAATTATTTGGTATCTCGTATAAAGATTGTAGTTCTGTTAAAAAACTTGTGGGTGGTTTAATTACTTTAATTTTCAATATTATTTTTTTATTTATTTTTTTAGATAAAAAATCAATAGTGCTTTGTATCAAAAATGTTTCTACAGTGTTTAATGATCGATTAACAATTTTTTCTTCAATTTTCTCTATATTTAAAGTTTTATCCCCAGCCAAATAATTATATTGTTCATTTAAAGTTTCATCTTTTAATCCTATTTTAAACTGTTCAAATCCTAAATAAGCTAATTTTTCAACTAATTTACGATTTTCTAAATCTTTATCATAGATTCTTTGATAAGGATAATTATCATAATTCGATTTTTGTTTTTCTTTTGTCTTATATACCAAACGATGGCAAATAATAAACATTATGTTTAATGCCCATAAGAGCAAAAACATACTAAAAATAATTTTTATTTTTTTTTTAATATTAAACATATTTTTTTAAGTTAACTTAACCATTTCCTTTTCGTGTTATTAAATTAATTTTCTTATGGATTGTCTAAAATAATTTTTAAGTTTAATTAATAAAGATTAATTTTATAATATTAAATATAACAGAATGATAATTTATAATTAATAAAATAAGTCAAATTAATTTATCATCATTGTTATTATTATAAATAAATTAATTTATGCATTTAAAATATTTTATTTTTAAAAATAAAATATTTTTTATTAATTAGTTAATTGAATTATTAAATATTTTAAATAAATATTTTTTATAGAGGTTTTTTTAGTATATGTTTTCTAATAATCGAAATCATTTTTTTAAATGTATAAACGATAATTCTATAGCTTTATTTTATTCAGGTCATTCGCATTATAAAAGTGGGGATCAATTATTTCCATTCGAAGTTAATAAAAATTTTTACTATTTGACAGGAATTCAACAAGATGGTAGTATTTTAATTCTTATAAAAATATCATCAATACAAAAAACATTTTTATTTATACCTGATGTCAATCCTATTAATAAATTGTGGAATAATGATCAATTAAATAAAGAACAAATAGCTAATATATCAAAAATTTCATGCAATAATATTTATGAAATGAAAGATTTTAATGTTTGGCTTAATCAACAAATTTGTGAACTAAAATTATTGTCACCGAAAGTTTATTTTGATATTCCGAATTATCATAAAAAATATTATTGTTGGGGTTACGAACAAGTGTATAAATTTTTAAATTCTTGGCCTTGGATCGAAATAGCCAACAGTTCTTCAATTTTATTAAATTTGCGTAAACAAAAAAATAATGAAGAAATTAATTATATTAAGCATGCTATTGATATACATTATCATTCTTTAATATATGTATTTAATCATTTAAAAAAATGTCAATATGAATTTGAAATAGCAGCGTATTTTCATTATTTTTTAGAAATGCAAAAAGCTAAAAATGCTTTTGAAACTATTGTTGCTTCGGGACAAAATGCTTTAATTTTACATTATAACAAAAATCATTCTAAGTTAAATAATAAAGATATTTGTTTAATGGATGCAGGGGTAGTAATCAATAATTATTCTTCGGATATTACTCGTTGTTTCCCTTTAAAATATAAATTTACATCTATACAAAATCAAATTTATAATTTAGTTTTAAATACTAATAAAATATTAATTAATTGGGTTAAACCTGAACATAGTATGCAAGATTTAAATAAATACGGGAAAACAATTCTAGCTAAAGGTATGCGAAAACTTGGATTTATAGAAAAAATTGAAAATTATTTTTATCATAATATTAGTCATTATTTAGGTTTAGATACGCATGATGTTTTAGGTATAGGTTCAGAAGAACCTATTGGAGAAAATAGTGTTATTTCTATTGAACCCGGTTTATATATTGAAAATTTAAATTTGGGAATCCGAATTGAAGATAATATTATTGTAAAAAGACAAGGAAATATTAATTTATCTGCTAAAATTCCTAAAGAAATTGCAGAAATAGAATCATTAATAATTGAATAATTTTAATTTGATTTTTAACTTAAAATTATTAATTTAATCAAATAAATATTTGACCAAATATTATAACATTAACTATATAAAAAATCATTTAGAATTTATTTGTTTTAATTAGATTTGTTATAATATCAATGTTATATATAAATTATTTATTTTTACTTTTAAAAGATGATCAATTTTATTTATAATTTTCAAAAAATATTTTTATATTAATATTTAATATTTTTTTAATATTAAATTATTTTAATTTTGTTTTTATCAAAAAACTCTTCATTAAAAAATTAATAAAAACTAAATTAAAAATTATTTTATTTATACGCGTATTATTATTCTTATTACGAGAATAATAAATTTAAAACATTCGAGAATAAATAAAAATTATTCTATTTTTTTATTATTTAGAAACAGAATTAATAACAGAAATTTTAATCTAATTTGTAAAATAATTAGAAAAAATACCCTAAATAAACAATTTTTCTAGGAATATTTTAAAATCTATATTAAATGAAAAATGATATAAAATTATCATAATAGAACAATTTATAAATCATAAATATTCTACATTATTTTTTTATAAAGATCAAAAAAAATATAAAATAGAAAAAAATTATAAACCAGAAAATTATTATTTTATTAAAAATAATTTTTAAAATTATTAAACAACTTAAAAAATTATTAAAAAAATATTAAAAACTTTGGAGTCAGTCTATCAAAATTATTTAAAAATATTAATATAAAATATCATTTTTAATTTAATTTTTATTTTAAATGTTTCAAAAATAATATCTAATTAAAAAAGGGGATTTTAATATCTGTTAAAATTAACAAAAATTAAATTTATATGTTTATTATTATTAGTATTGCTATTAATTTATTTATTCGATCATTTTTATTATATAAAAAAAGATTATGATATCGTAACCACATTAAATAATCAGTTAGATTTTCGAATATCAGAAAATATACCCATTAATGAAGGAGATCGTATAATTAAAATCATTAAAATCATCGATCAACAAGGCAATATTAAAGAATACGACCCTATTACAGGAGAATTGTTACATAAAAAATCTAATTCAAAAGATATGATCATAAAATACGATTATAATCATGTATCCGACGATATTATTCGTTTGGATCATTTAGATAATTTTAAAAAAAAAATTTTTTTAGATGGCAATGTTCGAGAATATGATGATCAAAAACGTTTATTTCGTAAAATAAATTCTGATGGAATCATTAAGAAATATGATCATAATGATAAAAAAATAGAAATAATTTTACCAAATAAAGATTATAAATATGATAAATATTTATTACAAGAAAAATTTCCTGAAAAAAAACAAAAAACTTATAAATATCATAAAGTTCAAGAAACTTTTACTAATGGTATAACTAGATATTATAAAGCAGATATTATTCAAGAAATTTCTAATAAATATATTCGTGAATATAATCCTAAAACTAAAACAATACAAAAAATTATCTTTCCAAATGGAGAACAACGCCAATATTATGGTTTTTATTTGTTGTTTTTAGATCAAGATAGTTTAATAGATAAATTTATTCGAAAATATAGAATTCATAAAATTCATCAAAATTATTTTTTTAAATTAGAACAAGAAATTTTTCCTGATGGTAATATTATAAAATATGATAATAATTTGTTACCAATTCAAATAAAAACAAAAGATAACATAATCAAAACAGAATGTTTATTAGATGAAAATATAGAAAATAATTCGATTAAAATAAAGCAATTACCAGATAATTCCATAGTTGAAATAGATGAAACAAAAAATTATAAAATTATTAAAATTACTGATAAAAATGGGATTACAAAAAATACTGAAATCATATATTCAGATAATGATATTTATAAAAATATTGTTAAAATAATTTTTCCTCACGGTTATATTCAAGAATTTGATAAATCAAATGGTAATTTAGTTAAAGAAATATGGCCTAATCAACATATTTTCGAATATACTTATTTAGGAAATATAATGCGATTAAAAAAAGAAATAACCTCTACTGGCAATGAAATTCATTATTATTACGATGATCATTCTCCTTTAATATTGTCTAATATAGTTATCCCGGGATTAGCATATATTCCTTGTCATTTACCATATAGTTATGATAATTAATCTGAAAAGATATCGTTGTATAGAAATCCAAAAAGATATTATTACTATTATTTTATTTAAGATAAGTAATATTTAAATATTCGATTATATAAATAAATTATATAATTTATCCTTCTTTTTCGAGGACTAACTTGGATTACTATTAGTTAGTTGTTTATTCTAATCGTTTTATGTTTTTTAAACTGGTTAATGTAGTGAAACTGTTGGTTTATTCTTTTTTCGGTGATAACACTATATATTTGTTTATTTCTCATAATACGCCAGTTTGCGTTACAAACGAGTTTTTTATATGATGAATTTCTAACAGGGAGTTTATAACTAAATATAATTCAGATTTTTCTGCCATTAATCAGACCGTTGTTTTTTGTAATATGCTTCCAATACTCCGGATCGGCTTACCTTTTTTGGTTGCTCTGCTTTTATCTAGATTTTTTCATTTTTTATCCATGTATTGTAATAAACATTAGATAAAAAATGGAGATATATTTTCTCCTTAATAATAGCCAGAGAGTAATTCGTATTATTTAATACCATTTTGAATAGATAATATCATGATTTAATGATCTAAAAGTAACCTTTAATGTCGATTTTGATGATATATTCAATTCATTATATTCAATTAATCGTTATTGGACGATTTTAATGACGTTATGAAAGGTTTTTTGGTTCTAAATCCAAAAAACTCCATTACGAAAAGATATTATCGAAATCAAAAAATGGGAGGGTTATAAAAAACACGAATTTTATTGATATCTCATTATTAAATAACGTTTAATTCCAAAGGTCATAAAAACAACAACTATCAACCTCCCCCTCTCTTTTTTTAGAAATAAGCACTTTCCTAACTGGTTGGAGTTGGTAATGATTGTTGACGTATTAGTGGTGATATTACTCATTTTTTTGGATATCGCTAATATCTATAGTTTATTATAAATCAATACCTTCTATTTCATTTGGATACGATATGATTGAATGATTTTTTTGTAGATATTAATCAGATTATTCGCCCCACTTTTTAGTTTCTATTCAATAATTTCGGTTTTTAAAAATGATTTTGAATGATATCAAATGTTCACAAAAGTTTATTTTCTATGTCAGAAATAATTGTTATTATACATCGACTATTTTATTATCCATCTAATAAACAATAAATTACTGACTTCTTTCGTTTTATAAAAGTGGTTAACTTTCTTTTAAAGAAGGCAATTAACCTGATTATTCCAAACTAAATTTTAGTTTCTCCGACTATTAGGAAGTTGCTTTATCCTTGGACCTAATGACTTTTATCTAATTATTAGTTAAGTTAATAACTATACTTTAGGATTCTAGGATTCTCCCGGTTGTTCTAAATATCGACTTTGATTCCTTAAGAAGAATGACCATTGTTTATTAGTGGTAAGATTTCAGGTTTATATTGATTGATAAACTATTCAATACCCTACTACAATTATATTGATATAATCCAGAATGGTTAAGATTATAGTAAGTTTATAAGGTAGGTTTTTAATTACGTTTACTTCCCTTATTAGGCTATTTCAGAATTGTCCTTAGAAACATTCTACGGTAGTGTCTTCTTAATTAACTACTTTATCACAACCTGCTTTTAAGAAATACTGTAATACTTTATTGTTTCCTTTAAAAAAACCATTCTTAGTCCTTCAGTTTTTATCACACTTATGATTGGTTAAATAACTAACTTGATATTTAATCCTCTTAGGTGTGCCTTTTTCTTATAGAATAAAATATATTCGCTTTTTTTAGTATCCGAGAGACTCTATAGCTTTTTTTAAAGCTTTCCAAGGTAAACTAATACAATTAATTTTTCCAGGGTTATCACAAAAAAATTTAAACATTTGTAACTCTTCATTAATTTCATTAAAATCAAATTTTTGTTTATTTAACATAGATAAAAAATTTTTAATTTTAAATAATATGTTTGTAATTTTTTGTTTTTTGACAATTATAGACATAATACTCGCTGAAATACAACAAATTGCGCAAGCTTGAGTATTATGGCGAATATCTTGTAATTCAATATGGATAGATTATTTACGTTTCGATTTCAGGATTTGTTTTTCTGATCTCTATTACAAACAGCCCCCATCTAAACCGGACGAGCAAGTTTCCCTGCATCCGGCTTGCCATAATTTACCCTCTTTTAAGGACTAACTTAATGTCGCCACTGATTAGTTGTTTATTCGTTCTTATTCTTAACAGCAAATTACTGACTTCTTTCGCCTTATAAAGGTGGTTAACCTTCTTCTCGGGAGGGCAATTATCTTTGTTATTCCAAACAAAGATTTTAGTTCCTCCGACTACTAAAAAGTCGCTTTATCCTTGGGCCTAATGAATTTTATCTCATTATTGGTTAAATTAATAACTTGCCTTTAGGATTCTCCCAGTTGCTCTAAATATCGACCTTGATTCCTTAGGTGAAGTGACCGTTTAATAACGGTGAGATTTCAGGTTTTTTAATTGATAAACTATCCGATACAAATCGCGTATATCAGAAGCTCCTGGACTGCTCGATTCAGTAGTTTGCGAAGCAGGTTTATTAAATTACATCTACTTTCCTTCTTAGTCCCTTTCAGGCTTATCCATCGAACCATTCGGTAGCGGTATCTTATTGACTAACTACTTCATCGCAACCCGCTTTTAAGAACTGCTATAATTACTTATTGTTTCCTTTAAGTAACCGTTCTTATCCTTGCAGTGTTTATCGCACTGGTGATTGGTTAAATCACTTGATATTTAGGCCTCTTGGGCGCCCCGATTTATAATATAAAGTTGTAATTCTATCGCATCACCGCAATAATTATTTTGATAACGAAAATATGAATAATTAGGATCATCTAATAAACCTTGATTTTGAGGATTATTCAAATGATATATCATAATTTTTTTATCTTTATCTTTTAAATAAATCAATACTTACCTCTTCTTTGTATATAAAATTAGTTTTATTTTTGTAATAAATATTTGTGTAGCGCTATTACATATAATTAAAAAATAATTTATTAAATACATAAATTATATATAAATTATATAATACTACTTAGATCTTTAATTTTATTTAAAACAGAAATTAAACAGTTGATATCTTTATCATTATTATAAATGCCTGCTGAAATTCTAATAGTACTAATTTGATTAATTTTTTTCATAATTAAATTGGCACAATGTTTACCTGTCCGCACATAAATATTATGGTGATATAAAAAATTTTCTATATCATGAGCGTGAATATATTTAAAATTAAATAAAATCATATTTGTAGATTTAGGATTAAAAACTTTAATTTGAGGCATTAATTTTAAAAAATTATGAATTTTTTTAATAATATGGCTAGTGTATTGTCTTATTTGATTTATTCCAATTGTTGTAATAAAATTCAAACTTTTTTGTAAAGCTAAAATAGCGCCAATATTTAATGTGCCTGGTTCAAATTTATTTGGTACTTCATTAAACATAAAATTATTATAATTAACTTCACAAACATTACCTCCGCCTACGATAGGAGAAGGTAATTGTTCTAATAATTTTTGTTTACCAAATAAAATACCAATTCCAAAAGGACCATACATTTTATGAGCTGAAAAAGCTAAAAAATCTATATCTAAATCGCGAACATCTATAGATAAATGTGTGATTGATTGTGCTGCGTCTAAAATTACCAAAATGTTTTTTTGATGCGCAATATAAGTAATTTCTTTAATAGGTGTTTCATAACCAAAAGTATTAGATATATGATTTAAAACTACAATTTTAGTTTTATTGGATAAAACTTGACAAAAATTATCTATTTTTATTTTATAATCTTTATCCAAAGGAATAAAAATTAATTTAGCTTTTTTTTCTGTAGCTATTCGCATCCAAGGTAATAAGCATGAATGATGCTCTAATTCGGAAGTAATAATTTCATCACCAGGTTTAATTAAATGTTGCAACATTTGAGCAATCATATTTAAAGATTCAGTAGCACCTTTAGTAAAAATAATTTCTTTAGGTTGAGCATTTAAAAATTTCGATATATCTTTGCGGGTTTTCTCAATCAATAAATGATTTTGCATTGATAAACCAGAATATGAACGAATATTCATGATACGGATAGATTAATTGCGTTTTATTCAGCGATTTATCTTTGCTGTTTTATTTACAATCAGCCCCCGTCCAAACCGGACAAGCAAGTTTCCAAGCATCCGGCTTTCCATAATTTACTCTCTTTCGAGAACTAATTTCTCCTCACGGTTAATTAGCTATTTGTTCTTATCGTTTTTGTTGAACGATATTGAATTTTACTCAATGTTCGTAAAAGTTTAGTCTCTGTTGAAACCGTTGTTGACATAGTATCAACTCCTTCCCCGATACCATTGAATAAATAGTAAATTACTTTCTTCTTTCGCCCTATAAGAGTGAATTAACTCTCTTCTTGGTAAGACGATTAACTAAATTATTCCAAATTTAGGTTTACCCTTACGACTACTAAGAAGATGCTTTATCCTTGACTATCAGGGTTTTATTTCCTGATTAGTAAATTTAATTACTTAGTTTTAGGATTCTCCAAGTTACACTAAATTTCTACCTTAATTCTTTAGGGGAAGTACCCTCTTTTGGAGGCTGATTCCAGGTTTCTTTCTTTGATAAACTATCCAACACCAATGGCATATGTCGATAGGCTCTGGACTGTCCGTTTAAGCAACTTCCGGAACAGGTTTAATAATTACATCAATTTTCCTTCTTAGGCCATTACAGGCTTCTCCATAGACTTATTCGGTGGCGGAGTCATCTTGACTAGTTTGCTTTCATCGCAACCCGCTTTTATAGTCTGCTTTAATCTAACCTACTTTCGTCTGTCAGACCGACCATATCCTTTCAGGGTTTATCAGCCCTGACTATTGGTTAAATAGCACGAAATTTAGGCCTCTTTGGCGCCCCCATTGTTATTATAAAAATTTTGTAATTCTTCAATAACTATTCGGGGTTTTAAAGTAGTTGCAGCAGAATCAAAATAAATTAAATCAGGATTATTTTCGAAAATAGGAAAATACTTGCGAAATTGATTAATCATATAAATCTATCTTTTATTTATCAAATTTAGTTAAAATATTATATTTAAGTTGTTCAGGGTTGCTAACCATAATATAGTCATGATTGGGTTGACCTGTTTGTAATAAAGTTTTTTTTACTTCTTCATTTCGCAAAAACCATTGCATTGCTTTTATATTTTGACTATTTTGACAATTTTTTTTAGCAGCTAAAATAATAGCATATGAAGAAAAAACAATATCCGTAGGTTCTTCGTTTTCATTAGTTCCTAAACCTATAGATCCTAAACGTAAAAAATTAGTATTTTTTCTCATTAAACCTGGGCAATTAATAGCTAAATCATATGTATTATAATCTTCAAATAACTGAGCTACTTTAAAAATGTTATCTGTTTTAATGAATTGCAAGTTAGAAATATTTTCGATATCTTCTAAAGATAAATTATAACCTTTTTGTTCGATAATTTTTTCATCAATTTTAATTAAATTTAATTTTCTTAATAATAATAATGAACGTGATAAATCACAAGGAGCAGTAAATAAATCATTAAACGGAGCAAAAAGAACTCTAGCATTTTTTATTTTTTTTACATCTTCTAATTTTTGAATTTTTAAAGGGCTTTTTTTATTAGCATATAATCCATATTTAGGATGAAAAAAAGGTTCAATCATTTCTAAACGTTCTAAAGGTTCAGGAACAAAATAATTATTATAAGCTTTTAAAGTATGAAAATTATTGGCAATATTAAAATCAACAATTCCTTCTTTTAAAGCATCGTTACAATTGACTTGATATCGTTCTTTTAGTTGATTTTCATCAAAAATTTCCAATTCAAAACCAATTTGATTAATTAATTTTTTATTCTTTTGTAAAGTTTCTAAAGTAGATGGAAAATTAGTAGCTATTTTAATAATTTTTTTTGATTTCATTTCACAACCACATGATTGACAATTAAACATTTTTAAGGGGACCTTCTTCTTTTTACGTGTTTTTTTATAACCAATTTTTGACTATTCTATTTTTAATTTTTTCTGGATCAGAAATCATTACATAATCAATTTCTCCGTTATTTGTTTGATTAACGTGAAATTTTTTAACTTCTGGATTTTGTAATATTTTTTGCAACAATTTAATTTCTTGGCTATCTGCATTACTTTGACGCGAAATTAAAGCTATAGCATAAGATTCTACTAATTCATCTTGAGGTTCTTTATCATCTGAAATATTAGAACCAATTCTAATAAAATCTGCATTATATTTCATAAAAGCCGGCCAATTAGCCATTAAATCAAATTCATCTGGCTGTTCAAATTGATAAGGTATTTGCGAAGTTTTAATAAATTGTAAATTATAAGGGTTACTAATATCTTCTAAACTTATATCTAATTTTTTAGTTTTAATAATATTTTCAGGAATGTTAATTAATCCTAAATTTTTCAATAGTAAAAGTGAACGAGACATGTCGCATGGTTGAATAAAAGCAAAAGATACTGCTAATAATACTTTTAAGTTCCGATATTGTTTTACTTTTTCTAAATTAGTAAGTTGTTTTTTATTATTACGATTTATATATAAACCATATTTAGAGTGATAAAAAGGTTGTATGTAAGAAAATAATTCTTTATTTTGTTTCTTTAAAAATTCATTATAAGCTTTAAAAACATGTACATTAGTATAAATTAATCCATCTACAGAACCATCAGATAATTTATCAATACTTTCTTCGGTCCAATCAGTTTTAATAACTTGTAAATCTATTCCTTGGGAAAAATAAATTTCTTTAGCTTTATTTAAAGTATTTAATACAGCTTGTATCGGGCTAGCAACTTTTATTATTTGTAATTTTGGTTTAGCAAAATTCATATTTTTTTTTCTTTCTAAAAATAAATATATATACTCTTTAATAATACAAAAATTTAATTATAATTTTTTCTTATTAAATGATATTAACTCAATAAAATAATTTAAATAGTTTTTTAACAAATATTAAAAGTCTTTATATAATATAGGTTTAATTTTAAAATATTGATAATTATTTAACATACGGGAAATAGGACATTTCTGATGAACAAGGTTCATAATATCTTGTATTTCGATAAGTGATAAATTTTTAATACCACAAACTAAATTTATATCAAAATAAAAACCTTTATCATCGTTACAACTATTGCATAAAATTTTAATTTTAAAATCAGAATGATTTAAATATTTACGTGTGGTTTTATAAAAACAAATCAACAAAGATAAACAAAACAATTCTTTAGGATTGCTAATTTCAGAACTATTTGCGAATGTTGAAGTTAACTTTGTTTTTAACCCTTTATGAATAAAACCTATATCTTGTAATTTTGGCTCATAATAAGCTATAATTTCTATTTGATTTTTCATGTTCAGACATACCCTTTAAAATTTAATAACAATTAAAATATATTAAATTAATTTTCTAAATAAATTTTTTTTAATTTATTATTTTTTATAACTAAATCAAAAATATTAGCGTTTAATAAATAAATTCCATGATCTGGATTAGCATCATCATTTTTTATTTTAGTCAAAATATTTAGATTTAAAAATTTTTTAGTAATTGGTGATTGATTAGTTAAAGGAAAAGTGTGATTTTTATTTTTGATAAAAGTTTTTAAAACTTCTTGCTCCAAAAGATCGCAATTTAATAAATAACGTTCAATTTTATAATTAAAATTAAATCGATATATTAAATGCATAATTATAAACGTTATCGCGATAACAAATATAATTACAACCAATATATAATAATTCATTATTTTTATTTAATCTCCGTTTATTTTTTGTTTTTCATTGCTAACATAATTTGCTGAAGTTGTTTTTCACTAGGACTTCTTCCCATTTGTTTAAACATTTCTTTAATTTGTTTTTTGTTAATGGGAGGGTTTTTTTCTAAATATTTTTTAAAACCAAAAAACATAATTAATGCTCCTAATAAAATACCTACAATTAAACCCAATAAAAATGAAATTGTTTCAAACCAAGTCATAAAATCTACTATATTCCCCCTTTTTCAAATTAATATTTTTTTAGAAATAATTGAGTTATTATTTAAATAATTCGTAAAAAATATCTTATATTTTTTTTTATTAAATAATAGGTTTGTAAAAAATTAACCTTTTATTACCATATTTTTTATTTTTAACTAAAATAAATTTTTGATCAACATCAGGTAATAAATTTTTATGATTAGTTTCATAAATAACCCAACCTCTAGAATGAATTATTTTAAATAATTCTTGAAATAAATTTTTGATTTCAAAAGCATAAGGAGGATCTAAAATAATTACATCAAATTTAATTTTTTGCGATATAAATCTTTTTAATATATTTAAAGCGCTTTTATAAAAAACTATTATTTGTTGATGATTAATTTTAAGTTTATTTTGATTTTTTCTAATTGTTAAATATGCTGGAAGCGAATTATCTACCATAAAAATTTTTTTAGCTTCTCTACTTAAAGCTTCAAAACCATAAGCTCCAGAACCCGCAAATAAATCTAAGACAATACTATTATTAATATCTTTTTGAATAGTATCAAATAAAGCTTTTCGAATTAAATGAGTAGAACTTTTAGTTTTTTGTGAAGGTACTAAATTTAAACGAAAATTTTTATATTTCCCTGATATAATACGTAACATTTAGATATTACCAAACTTTTTTTAATTTAAAAAATTTTTTTACTTAAAGAATTTAAAATTTTTATTTGCTCTGGAAAAGGTTTAAAACCTTTTTGACTATAATAATTAATATTATTTTTTAATAATTCATATATTGTCTGATCTAAATTTTTAAAAACTAATTCCCGAAAATAATTAATATTAGGGAAACCTCTGCTATCTTCTATTTTATCACTAATTAAAATAATTTTATCTAATTTATTCATGTCTTCGTGACCCCAAACATGTTTACGAATAGCGTTAAAAATCTTTATATTATTAATATTAAATTCTTTTTGAAGCACAATAGGTGCACTAAAAGCATGATACATAAATACCATTTGTTTATATTTATTAACAATTTCGTTATCTAATAAAGATAAATGAAATTCTAATGGTTCATTTTTAGTATAATCATGAAATAAAGCAGCTATTTGAGCTTCTTCAACATTTTCTTTATAAAATAAAGCTAACTCAGTAGCTTTTTGATAAACTCCTAAAATATGATGTAAACGATAAATATCATTTTTAAATTTATTATTAATTTTTTTTAAAATTGTTTCTATCAACATAAATTATAATTATTTTATTATTTAATAAAATTCTTAAACTTGTTATTATAAATACTTAAATTAGTTTTTCGAATTAAATTAATTAAAGGTCTTTCTACACAAAAACGATTATATTTTGTAAATAAATTTTCTTGTGATTTATTCAAAGGTTTTACTAAAATAGACATAATATTTAATTTATTAGCTCCTTTAATGTCTGTGGTTAATTGATCTCCAATCATAACTACTTCGTGATTTTTGGTTTTATCGGGATAGATTAACCCGGTTTAAAAAGCACATTGATAAATTTGCTTTCATATTCGAAATTAGCCCCCCACAGAACCGGACAAGCAAGTTTCCAAGCATCCGGCGCCTAATATCTTATTACAAGATATTGAAACTCTTTCGCCATGTAAAG
>JAUZIB010000004.1:0-54627 GCA_032887715.1 Candidatus Phytoplasma australasiaticum | reverse complement strand
TACTTATTTAAATATAGTAATATTTAAAATTTTTATGATATAAATATCATAATAAATAATAAAATATCATCTTCAGTTTTCAAAGAAGTAGTGATCAACTTGAATTATTATAATATTTACTTAAGATACAAAATATACACAAAAAACATACCCTTAAGGCTATTTTTTTATTCCAAAGTATAAAGTAACACAATAATTGTAATTGAAAAAAACCATATTGTCAATATTTATTTGACATTTTGTTCTTTAATTTTTTTTAATATCTAAAAACAATTAATTATTTTTCTTAAAATTACTAATTGTCATAAATAAAGATTCTAAAGAATTTATAGTCAAAAAAATATCTATCAATCGTTTAAATAACACAAAATTTGAATAAATCAAATCAATATCTTTTTGATTCATTTTTTTTAAAACATATCGTGATAAAGGAAGATTACAATCATGACCTACACCAATTTTTAATTTTAAAAAATCTCGTGTTTTTAAAACATCTATAATATTTTTAATACCATTATGTCCCCCATAATTACCATTTTGTTTAATTTTGAACTTACCTACATTTAAATTTATTTCATCATGAATTATAAATATTTTTGATAATTTAACATCATATTTATCCATAACCTTTTTAAGAGCTAAACCTGACAAATTCATATAAGTTTGAGGTTTAATTAATAAAGTCCATTGATTATTAATACGACATCGATAAATTAAATTAAATTTATCACTATTTTCTTCGATTACAACATATTTTCGGAATTCTTTCAATAAATAATCAATTAACATAAAACCTACATTATGAGGAGTAAAATTAAAATTTAAACCCGGATTACCTAATCCTACAATTAATTTATACATTTATTATCATACTCCATTGAATTTTTTCATTTTTTTTATTAAATAAAAAAGTTCGAAAATGTAAATAAATTTATAATAAATAAAAATAATATATAAAAAAACTACTAAATTTATTTAGATATTAATGACCTTCGGTTCCGTATATTAGTTATAAATTTATAAATAGTATCCATAATCAAAATAATTAATATACATAAACTCAAATATAAATAATGCTTCCAAGTAATAAAAGTAGTTCCAAAAAAACTATTAAAAATAGTTATATTTTGAGAAATTAAAATAAACAATATTAATTCACACAAAATGCCTACAAATAAAAGTCTATTTTTTTTTGTAAAAGTTTGCCAAAAATAAAACTTATCGGAACGACAAGCAAAAACATTACCTATTTGAGAAAAAATAACTGCACCGAAAGCCATAGTAGAAGCGAAAATAAACTCCTTTTGATGAGCAATCATTTTAAAAGGGATATTTTGACGCATTAAAGACCAACCACCATAATGTAAAAAAAATATTAACGCTAATATACCTTCTACAATACCTAAAAAACCATAACTTCTTTTTAATAACTTGGTATCTAATAAATGATCTCGAGAGGTACGAGGTTTTTGAGATAATAAATTTTCTTCTGGTTCTTCTGCCCCTAAAGCTATAGCAGGTAATAAATCTGTAATCAAATCTATAGCCAGGATTTGCATAACAGTTAAATAAAGTGGCATTTTAAATAAAGCCATAAAAATAATTGGAAAAATTTGCGGAATATTTGAACAAAAAACATAACTAATAAATTTTTTAATATTAGCGTAAATAGCTCTAGATTCTATCACTGCTTTAGGTATTGTCGAAAAATTATTATCTAACAAAATCATATCAGCAGCATTCAAAACAACATCTTTAGTGCCTTTACCCATAGTAATTCCAATATGAGCAGCTTTCATAGCTAAAATATCATTAACACCATCACCAATAACTCCAACAATCTCATTATTTCGAGCATATGCTTCAGTAATTTTCAATTTATGTTTTGGAGTAGTTCGAGAAAAAAACATCGGAACTTCAGTTTTTAAAATACTTTGTAACTCTATAGGAGACATATTATCTAATTGAGAACCATCAATATTTAAAAAATTATCATCTCGAATTAAACCCACTTTTTTACCAATTGAAACAGCAGTAGGACCATAATCTCCAGTAATAACAGTAATTTTTAAACCTGCTTTTAATAAATCTTCTACAGCCTGACGAACTTCTATTTTCGGAGGATCAAAATTAACTGCAAACCCTAAAAATACCATATCCTCTTCTTGTTGTTCTTTTTCAGAATCTTCTATTTTTTTATAAGCAATAGCTAAAATACGATAACCTTCGCTAGATAATTTCTCATTACAATTCACAAAATAATCTTTTTCCAAAGTTGTAAAATCGCTAACTTTATTATTTTTATATTGAAGATTACAACTATTTAAAATTACATCAGGCGCGCCTTTAACAAAGAGATATTTATTGTCAATATCATAATATTCTTGAGCTAAATTATGCACCAAAACACTCATTTTTTTATTTTCTGAATTAAAAGGATTGATTTTATCAATAATAAAATTTTTACGAATTTGTTGAATATTTAAACCATATTTTGTAGCTGCCACTAATAAAGCTGCTTCTGTAGGATTACCAGTAATATTAAAATTAATATTTTCTGAATTTAAATCAATTAAATTAGCTTCCGAACACATAATAGTTGCTATTAATATTTTAGAAATGACTTTATTATTAACAAAAATATCACCATTACTATTATCAAAATTACCTTTTTTTTGTAATCCATGACCAGTAATATCAACAAAACCTCCAGGAAATAATAATTTTTTACAAGTGATTTGATTTTCCGTTAAAGTTCCTGTTTTGTCGGTACAAATAACAGTAGCAGAACTTAAAGTTTCTACAGAAAATAATTGTTTAATCAAAGCTTTTTGTTTAGACATTCTTTGAGTACCGATAGCCAAACTTAAATTAATAGTCGGTAATAAACCTTCAGGAATATTCGCTACTAGCATACCTAAAGCTACAACAATAGCAGATTTTAATGCTGATAGCCAACTAGATTCCCCTTGAAACTTAAAACGCCACAAACAAACCAAACAAACAAAAATAGCTAAAGAAGCTGCTAAAATGCTAATTCTTTTAACTACTCTATGTATTTCTAATTCTAAAGTACTAGTACTTTTAGTAATATTACGAGCTAATCTAGCTACTTCTCCTATTTGAGTATTTTCTCCAATAGCATAAACAATACCTTTAGCACTTCCCTGAGATACTGTAGTACCAGCATAAACTAAATTAGGAATTTCAAAAATATTATCATTATGATCATTCTTTAAAGCGTTTCTATTTAAAGGAATGGTTTCGCCTGATAATGTAGAATTATCTACAAAAAAATTATTAGCTTCTATTAAACGAACATCAGCAGGAATAATAGATCCCATTTCTAAAAAAATCAAATCTCCTATAGTTAATTTTTGCGTATCTAAAATTTCTATCTTATTATTTCTATAAACTTGAATTTGTTTCGGAATCATATCACTTAAAGAAGATAAAATTCTTTCTGCCTTATATTCTTGAAAAAACGAAAAAATACCATTTACAATTATAACTGAAACAATAGCTATACCAATAGCTTTTTCATGGATAATAAAAGCTAAAAAACCAGCAATCCATAATAAAATAGCAAACATTGAAAAAAATTGTTTAATAAATTGTTTACCAAAAGAAAAATGTTTACTCTTTTTCATAACATTTAAACCATATAACATTTGTCTTTTGCGAACTTCTTCTGTTGTTAAACCGGTTTTTTGCATTTTAAAAAAATCCCAAATTTCATCGGAAGATAAACGACTAATTTTAATAATATCTTCTTTGTTCATAGATTTACCTCATTGATTTAAAAGATTAAACAAATTATTAACAAAATTTATTAAAAATAGATAACACATAATGAAATGGGAGTTTAATTCTCAAAAACTTAATAATACTTTTAAATATAACAAGTAATTAAATCCTATCATTTAACCATAATATGATATCATCGCAAACTTTAAACTTTTCGATATCATGAAATAAATTATGATATGTTTCGTGATATAATTTTAAATTTTTATCTTTAGATTTAATAGAATATAAAAGATGAATACCATTTTTATAAGATATTATTTTATCTTGAACACCATAAAGTAATAGAACAGGGGCCAAATAATAAGAAAAATTTTTATTTAAATAACGCATACTCAAAACTAACAAATTTCTTAATAAACGATAACTAACAGATTCCAAACGATAAGGATGATAACCTTTACCCAAAGGAACATGCGCTATCTTAGAAGAATTAAAATTAAGTTTTTTTCTTTGCCACCAACTAAAAAAATAAAAAGGATAATTTAACCAAATATTTGAAACTTCTCTACTAGGAGCAGAACTAATAATCGCTCCATTTATATTTTTATACTTAATAACATAATTATTAACAATGATACCACCCATACTATGACCAATTAAAAAAATTTTCATAGAAGAATTTTGTTTAACATTTTTAACTAACTGGGCTAAATCATCTAAAAAAATATGAAAATTTTTAATATCTCCTCTTTTTCCTAAACTTTTCCCATGACCTCTCACATCATATGAAATTACATTAAAATTATTTTTGACTAAAAAATCAATTAAAAACAAGTAATCATAAGAACTTTCTCCTAAACCATGAGTAATAATAACATTAGCTTTTGGTTGTTTAGATAATGAACAAACAACATTTAAATAAGAATTAGCAAATAACATAATAAAAAACCATTTTTACCTAAAAATTAAATTTATTTTTTTTAATTAATTTTTTATATTGTAATAAATATTTATTATATTTTTCTTTTTCTTCTTGAACTTTACATTTATCGGCTTTATCCAAAAAAGATTTATTTTTCAAAAGATTTTCACTTCTTTTTAATTCAATTAAAATTTGATTAAGTTGAGAATTTAAATTTTTATTATTTTGTTCTTGATTAATTTTTGATAACAATTCTCTTTTTATAAAAATAAAAATATTTTTATCTGTAAATAATAATTCATAATTATTATTACATGGAGAAGTACTACCTAATTTTATTTCTGATGCTTGAAAAATTTTTTTTAATTCAAATAATATTAATTGAAATTCATTTAGACAATTTGAAGGTACTTCTAAATATAAATCTAATAAAAAAATTTTATTCAAAGAATTTATTTGGCGAAATTGACGCATTTTAGTAACCAATTTTTTTAAAGATTCAAAAACAGATAACGATATAGAATCATTGAATTTAAAAATAGGTAATTTTTCTGAAATAATAGAAATACCTAAATCTAATTCTTTATAAATAGCATCTGTAATAAAAGGCATAAAAGGGTGCAAAACTAATAAAATAGTCTTCCAAATATAAAGAATTACTTTTCGACTATTTGAAATTAATTCGAGATCTTTCTCAATATCTTGCCAACACATTTTATAAAATTCTAAACCCCAGTTAGCAAATTCTTCCCAAACAAAATTATATATCAATTTACCTATAACACTAAATTCATATTTATCATACAATCCATCTATTTTTTTCAATAAAGTTGATAATTTAGTTAATAAAAATCTTTCTGGTAAAAATAATTTACTTTGATCAAAATCAGTCGCTACTGTTGAAAGATTATTTTTAATAAAAAGACCAATATTCCATAATTTATTAGCAAACTTCCAACTTGAAATAATTTTATTTCTATCAAAATAAAAATCTAAACCAGGAGAAGAATTAGTAGTCAAAAACCACCTTAAAGAATCTATCCCGTATTGATCAATAATCTCTTTAGGATCCAAACCATTACCTTTAGATTTAGACATTTTTTGACCTTGATCATCTCGAATTAAACCATGCAATAAAACATCTTTAAAAGGCATTTTTTTTAAAAAAAACATACTTTGTAAAACCATTTTAACTACCCAAAAAGTTAAAATATCATATCCAGTAACTAAAACATCTACTGGAAAATGTTTATGAAAAAATTTTTGATTATTAGGCCATCCTAAAGCGCATAACGGCCATAAAGAAGATGAAAACCATGTATCTAAAACATCTGAATCGCGTACAAATCCATTACCTGGATCGTCTATTTGAACTTTAATTTCATTCTTCGAATTATACCAAGCAGGGATAGGATGTCCCCACCACAATTGACGCGAAATACACCAATCTTCTATCTTAGTTAACCATTGATTAAATAATGTTAAAAATCTTTTAGGAAAAAAATTAATTTTATGTTTTTCTAAAATTAACTTAGCTAATTCTTTGGTTTTCAAAAACCATTGTAAAGAGAGACGCGGTTCTATAACGATTCCCGATATATTAGCAAAACGAAGAGAATGATTATAATTTTCTATTTTAAATAAAAAATTTTTTTTATCTAGATCTGAAATTAACTTTTCGCGACACACAAAACGATCTAACCCTTTATATTGTTCCGCTAATTCATTCATAGATCCATCCGAATTAATACATAAAACTGATTTTAGATTATGTTTTTGACCCAATTGAAAATCATTAAAATCATGAGCAGGAGTAACTTTTAACAATCCACTACCAAATGACATATCAACATATTCATCTGCAATAATAGGTATTTTTAAACTAGTACCAGGAATTAAAACTTTTTTACCAATTAAATGTTGATATCTTTTATCATTAGGATGAAACATTACAGCCTGATCTCCAAAAATAGTCTCAGGACGAGTAGTTGCTACTATAACAAAATCATCACTTAAAACTTTATCTTCTATTAAAAAATATTTTAAATAAAATAATTTACCTAAAACATTTCGTTCATTAATTTCAGTATCAGATAAAGTAGTTTGAGCACTGGAATCCCAATTAATTATTTTATAATCACGATAAATTAAACCTTCTTTATACAAAGATACAAAAACTTTTTCAACAGTTGAACTAATAGAAGAATTTAAAGTAAATTGTTCATGATCATAATCTAATAAAAGTCCTAAATCTTGCCATTGTTTACGAATATCTTTCATATATTTTTGTTGCCATTGATTTGCAAATTTCAAAAAAATATTTTTAGTTAATTTATTAATACAAAAACCTTTTTTTTGCAGCTCTTGTTTAATTTTGATTTGCGTAGCTATCCCAGCGTGATCCATTCCTGGAACAAAAAGAACATTATAACCTGTTAACATTTTACGACGAATCAAATTATCTTGTAAAACATTATTCCAAGCATGCCCTAAATGTAATTTACCTGTAATATTAGGAGGAGGAATAACAATAGTAAAATTAGGTAAATTAGAAAAATTACTTTTTTTTTGTAATTCTTTATATTTTAACCAATCAACATATCTATTTTTTTCAATAATTTTAAAGTCATATTTATTATTCATATTATTTAAATTTAAATTTCTCATTTATGATTTCCTAATTAGGATAAATAGGTAGTAATATTCTACCACTTCCCGTACAAATATTAACAAACAAACTGAATTATCAAAAAACTTAAATTTTTTATATTTTCTTATAAAAATTTTTTATAATAATTTTCATTATACATCTAAATTTTTAAACATAAAACTAATAATTTCCGGAATACCATCTTTATCCCGGCAAGAACATAAATAAAAATCCGCAATATTACAAAAATTATTCTCAAAAGATTTCTTGATAACTTGAATCTGAGGTATTATGCAATTTTTTTTAATTTTATCTTTTTTATTAAGGATCACTACAATAGGAATTTTATATTTAATAAACTTTTGACACATTTGCAAATCTAATGCAGTCGGACCAATATTAAAATCAATTATTTGAAAAATAATCTTAATAAACTTATTATTTTTAATAAAATGATAAAGCATCAACATTTGTTTAATACGTGATTCTTTATCCCTTTTAGAAAATCCATAACCAGGAGAATCTACAAAATAAAAATAATTATTGATTAAAAAATAATTTAAAGTTATTGTTTTCCCTGGTATTTTCGAAAATAAAGCTAATCTTTTATGATTGGTTAAAGCATTTATTAAAGAACTTTTTCCAACATTACTACGTCCTATTAATAAAAATTCAGGTAAATACGGAATAGGACGATATTTTAAATTAGTAATACTTTTAATAAAAACAGCTTGTCTGATTATATTCATAAAATCTAAAATAATATTGAAATATTATATTTTCAAAATTAAATTTCCTATCCTTATACCTATCCTTATATCTATTTTTATTAATTTTTTATACATAAAAACATTATTTTAATCTTAGTTAAATTTCATAAAAAAATAAAATTTAATAAAATAAAATTTTAAATTATTTTAAATTTTAAATTAAATTACTTATAACAATTAAAATTAACTATTTAAATTTATAATTATTATAATATTATATATCATAGAGATAAAAATTAAAAATTAAAATTTTAAAAACTAAAAAGTTTTAAAATAAAAAATTTTAAGAAATATTTCGCTAATCAAAAAAGAAATTAAACACTAAATTTCAAATTTAATAAAATTATTTTATATCAAAAAAAATTTATCGCAGAATCTAAAATAAAATAAAAATGTTTAATTACTATTAAAATTTTTTATATATCGTAAGAACCAAAAAAGGAAATATAAAATTAATCAAATGAATAATAAAAATGAAACTTTACAACAAAAAATATTCAATTTAAAAAAAAAAATTAAAGACAAAATTCAAGAATTAGATAAAATAAATTCTCTACATCAATTAGATGTTCAATTTAATAGATTTAATAAATATTTCATAGAATTATTTAAATATATTAAACAATGCGATCTAAAAGTAAAAAAAAAATTAGGCCAACAAATAAATGAATTAAAAAAAAATTCTCTTCTTGCTTACCAAATTAATAAAACTAAATTAGAAAATAAACAATTACAAAAAAAAATAATACAAGAAAAAATAGATGTTACTTTACCTGGATTTTCATTCCCAAAAGGAAGTATACATCCCCTAACACAAATAATCGAAGAATTAGAAAATTTTTTTTTAAGAATAGGTTATGCTATTTATGAAAGTCAAGAAATAGAAACAGATTTATATAATTTTGAACTTATGAATATAAGCAAAAATCATCCGGCTAGAGATATGCAAGATTCTTTTTATCTAGATCACGAAAAAGAAAAACTTTTAAGAACTCACGTTTCTTCAATGCAAATTAAAGCTATGTTACAAAACCCTAATAAACCTTTAAAAATAATTTCATCAGGAAATGTTTATCGTAGAGATAAAGATGATGCAACTCATAGTCATCAATTTACACAATTAGATGGGTTTGTCATCGATTACACAGCTAATTTAGAAAACCTAAAAACAACTATTAATACACTAATAAAACATATTTTTGGTAAAAAACAAAAAATCTTTTTTCGACCATCTTATTTCCCTTTTACTAATCCCAGCTTAGAAGTAGATTTGATCTTAACAAAACAAAATAAAGAAAAAATTTACCTTGAAATTATGGGAGCAGGATTAATACATCCAAATATATTAAAACAAGGTGGCTTTGATCCCGCTAAATATCAAGGATTCGCTTTTGGTATGGGTATCGAACGTATAGCTATGTTAAAATATAAAATAGAAGATATTCGAGATTTTTACAATAATGATTTAAGATTTTTAAAACAATTTTCATTATTAAATTAATATACTTAAACCTATTAACATAAATTAGATGAAAAAATAATTAAAAAAAGAGAAAATATCATGATTATCAACGAAAACATTTTAAAAAAATATTTATCCAAATCTATTCCTAAAAACTTAAAATTTCTAATTAATAATCATATAACAGAAGTAGATAAAATAGAATTAATCCATCCTCAATTAAAAATCCAAAATAATCAAAAATATATTATTGGAAAAATTGTCCAAATTATACAAAAAACAATTAAAGTAGATATTGGCACAAATATAATATCTATCTCACAAAATAATAGTATTAATTATGATAAATTTTTAATAAATAAAAAAATTATTATTTTAATAGAACATAATTCACAAAGCTTTAATATCACTAGTAATAAAAACCCATTTACGAATATTTCTAATGACGGAGTATTTAATAAAATATTAATATCACATAGAGAATTAAAATTATCGGAAAAATATCTAATAGAATCAGAAAAAGGTGAAATCTTATATTTAGATGATCAAGCTCCTATCGGTCAATGCGCTTTAAAATATTTAAATTTAAAGGGTTCAAGTATAACATTAGCTTTAACACCTAACAGAGCAGATCTTTTATCTCATATAGGTTTCGCTAAAGATCTACAATCTATATTAGAATCCTCTATCACAGAATTAAATAATTATCCAAAAAACCATAATAATCCCTGTGAATCAGACAAATTAAATCCTTTTAGTATAAATATTAAAAGTCACAATTGTTATGAATATAATATAAGATATATAACTAATTTAACAATAAAAACCAGTCCTTTATGGTTACGTAATTTACTAATAACAAATCAAATAGAACCTGTAAATAATGTTATAGATATTATTAATTTAATAATAATCGAATATGGTATACCATTAAATGTTTTAGATGCCGATCAATTAAATAACCAACAGATTGAAATAAGAAATGTTAAACAAAATGAAAAAATTATTAATTCGCAAGAAACATATTTTTTGAGAGATCAACAAGATATAGTAATCACTAACAATAACGATATCATCTCTTTAGCTGATATTTTAAATAACTCAAATTATGAGATTACAAATAAAACAAAAAAAATAATTATTACAAGTAGTTATTGGAATATAGAAAGTATTTCTGAAATATCCAAACACCACCAAATAAATAATCAAAAAACTTTAAGATTAACGAAAGGAATTGATCAAAGTTTACTAGAAACAGCATTAGAAAAAGCTACATTTTTAATACAACAATTAACTGACAGTATAGTACATAAAAATATTGTATCTAAAAAAATACAAAAATATCATAATCCAGAAATCAAAATAACATTAAATGAAATCAATAAAAAAGTCGGTTTAAAATTATCTTCTAAAAAAATCATAAATACTTTAAAAAGATTAAATTATAAAATAAACTTTATATCGAAACCTCAAAATTATTTTATAGCGCAAGCTCCTGAAAGACGTTATGATATCACTACACCTGAAGACATAATAGCAGATTTAGTCAGATTAAATGGTTATAACAACAAACAAATTAATGCCCCTATTGATCATTTTCAAGAGCGTAACTCTGAGCAACAATATATAATTAAATTAAAAAAATTATTAGCAAACCTAGGTTTTTACGAAATTAAAACATATAAACTTGTTAACGAAAAAATTTTTAACCTATTTTATCATGATCAAAATTATCTATCAGTGATAAAACCTATTACCGAAGAAAGAAAAATTCTTAGACAATCTCTTAGCGGCAGCATGTTAGAAGTTTTAGAGTTTAATCATAAAAATAAAAATACAGATAATGCTTTTTTTGAAATATCTAATGTGTTTTATGAAAATAAAGAAATTTTGCATTTATCATTAGGTATTAGCGGTGATTTAATAAAAAATCACTGGTTAAAAAAAAATATAGAAAGTTCTTTTTTTATTTTAAAAGGGGTTTTAGAAAAAATAGCTAATTTTTTAAACATTAATTTGTCTTTCTTTCCTACCAAAAAATATTTTAATTTACATCCAGGAGCACAATCTAACATTAAAATTAACCGAAAAAACATTGGTTTTATAGGAGAAATACATCCAAAATTAAATAACATATATCATTTAAATAAAAGTTTTATAGCTGAAATCAATCTAGATATGATTTTAAAAAAATCTTTAAAACAACATATAATTATTAAAAAAATTAACAAATTACCTTATATAACTAGAGATTTAAGTTTTTGGGTAAATAAAAAAATTCACTTTCAACAAATATTCGAAAGTTTAAAACAAAATTTTCAAAAAATTTTAATAAAATGCGAATTGTTAGATATATATGCTCCAGATTTTAATAATAAAAATAAATATCAAAAATATTATTCTTTATCTTTTCGTTTAACGTTTGAAAATATCAATAATGATTTAAATAAAAATAAAGTAGAGCAAATTATTAATCAAATAGAAAATAATTTAAAAATTAAATTTCAAGCACAAATAAGATAAAAATACTATACATTAATAAATAGGAGCTTTATATTGTATAAAGGAATTATTATTAAAAACTTAATTACTAAATATGTCATTATCGATTTATTAAACAAAAATACCATAATTGCTCAACCTAAAGGTAAAATGGAAAATTTTAATAAAAAAACTAAAACAACCAAATCTTTATATCATTGTCCTATTAAAATCGGAGATGTAGTAGAATATGAATCAAAACAAAACAAATTTTTTATTATCAATGTGCAGAAACGTAAAAATGAATTAGAAAGACCCAATATAGCCAATATTGATCAAGTACTACTAATCTTTTCTTTAACTGAACCTACAATAAATTTTAAGTTGTTAGATAAATTTTTAATTATTTTACAAAAATTAAATATTAAAATAATTTTAATTTTAACTAAAAGAGATTTAGTAACTAAAGAAGAACTTAAATGCGTTCAAACTCAATTATCATATTATGCAAAGTGGTATTCTGTAATATATATTAATGCTAAACAAAAAAATACTATAAATTCTATAATTAAAACATTAAAAAATAAAACAACTATTTTAGCAGGGCAAACTGGTGTAGGTAAATCCACTTTATTTAATAATCTAACCTCTCTTAATGTGAAAACTCAATCGATTTCTATGCATTCACTCAAAGGAAAACATACAACAACTAGTTCCCAATTATATATGTGCCATCAAGGTTATTTAGCGGATACACCTGGTTTTTCTAAGTTAAAACTATCAAATTTAAAAAATCATGAAATTAAAAATTTTTACCCAGATTTTTGCTCTATATCTGAACAATGTTTTTTCGGAAATAATTGTTTACATATAGAAGAAAAACAATGTAAAATAATAGAAAATTATCAAAAAGGATTAATTAATAAAAGTAGATATCTTAATTATGTTTTTTTAGTTAAACAAAATAACAATAAATAATATAATTTAAATAAAAAAATAGCCTTTATATTAAATTAACAATTATCATAAATAAACCAAAATTAACGATAAAATATATTAAAAATTAAATTAATAACATCACTTTTCAATATTAAAAAATAAACATAAATTTTCCAAAAATAATTTATTTTTTATCATTATTTAGTAAATAAAAAAATTTTTTTAATATATTAATAATTATTATTTAAAATATAAATTAAAAAAATATAAAAAATCTCAAAATTTACAATAAAAAAATGTTAATATAGTAAGCAAATAAAAATTTAAAATCTAATTTATCTATATAAATTTTTTTTATTGTATAATACTAAATACGTAATTACACCTAATATCATAAAAAAATTCTTAAATGATTATATAAATGATAAAGAAAGTCGATTGTATAAAAAAACATGGATTTTGATAAAATCAAACAAAGACAAAAACAAATAAGAAATTTTTCTATTATTGCGCATATAGATCATGGTAAATCTACTTTAGCTGATAGAATTTTAGAAATAACTAATACTATTAAAAAACACGAAATGAAACCTCAATTTTTAGATTCAATGGCTTTAGAACAAGAGAGAGGAATAACTATAAAATTAAACGCTATTCAAATAAAATATCATAATTTACAAAAACAAGAATATATTATGCATCTAATTGACACGCCAGGTCACAGCGATTTTAGATATGAAGTTTCACGTTCATTAGCGGCATGCGAAGGGGCATTATTAGTAGTAGATGCTACTCAAGGAATACAATCTCAAACCATATCAAATCTAGAATTAGCTTTAGAAAATAAACTTATAATTATACCTGTCATAAATAAAATAGATGCACCAAACGCTAATATACCTAAAATTCAACAAGAAATTAAAAATCTTTTAAAAATCGATATAAATTCAATTATATTAGCTAGCGGGAAAACAGGTGCAGGAATTCAAAATGTTTTAGAAACAATTATAAAAAAAATTCCTTATCCTCAAGGAGATCCTCAAGCGCCCTTACAAGCTTTAATTTTTGATTCAAAATTTAATAATTATAAAGGAGTAATACCTCATATTAGAATCATTAACGGAACTATCCAAAAAGGAGATCGCATACGTTTTATAAAAAGTAAAGCTATTTATGAAGTTATCGAAGTCGGTACTTTTCAACCAAATCCCGTTGTAAAACCATTTTTAACTACAGGAGATGTAGGTTATTTAACCGCTTTTATTAAAAATATTGATGACGTTAAAATAGGTGATACTATTACTTTAAATAAAAATATCCAAGTAAATGCTTTGCCAGGATATAAAGTTATTAACCCTGTAGTTTTTTGTGGATTGTACCCTGCCGAACATAAACAATATATTAATCTTCAAGAAGCATTACAAAAATTAAAATTAAATGATTCATCTTTAATTTATGAAAAATCTAATTCTAATATTTTAGGAATGGGTTTTCGAATTGGTTGCTTAGGTTTATTACATATGGATATTATTAAAGAAAGAATTATTCGCGAATTCAAAATCGAAGTAATTATTACTGCACCTTCAGTTATTTTCCATGTTTACACCAAACAAAATCAAAAAATTATTATAGATAATCTACAAAAATGGCCTCAAAATCAAGCAATCGAAAAAATAGAAGAACCTTTTGTTAAAGCTTTTATAACATGTCCAGAGCAATATATAGGTCCAGTAATGAAATTAACACAAAATAAAAGAGGTGTTTTACAAAATATCAAATATTTAGAAAATCAAAATACAATCCTAACATATTTATTGCCTTTCGGCGAAATTATTTATGATTATTTTGATCAATTAAAATCTGCAACCAAAGGATATGCTGCTTTTGATTATCAAATGGAAAATTACTATCCAAGTAAATTAAAAAAAATGGATATTTTATTAAATTCTGAAATTGTTGATGCGCTATCTTTAGTCATACATGAAGATTTTGCCTATACTAAAGGCAAAATAATTTGTAATAAATTAAAAGAATTAATACCTAAACAGATGTTCGAAATAACAATTCAAGCGGCTCTTGGAAAAAAAATTATAACAAGAGAAAATATAAAAGCCTTAAGAAAAAATGTTACAGACAAATGTTATGGCGGAGATCATACTAGAAAAAAGAAATTATTAGAAAAACAAAAAGCTGGAAAAAAGAAAATGAGAGCTTTAGGAAAAGTAAAATTACCTCAACAAGCTTTTTTAGCTATTTTAGCTAATAAATGATAACAATATTTTTGGAAAAATTTATAAACCAATTAATTTTATTAGCTAGATTAGCATAAAAAAAAGGGGGTGGATGAAATATATATGACTAATTTGATAGAACTAAAAAATATTACTAAAGTTATAAATAATCAAATAATTTTAAAAGATATTAATTTAAAAATTAAAACCAATGAATTTGTAACTATATTAGGACCTTCAGGTTGCGGCAAAACAACTATTTTAAAAATTATAGGAGGTTTTGATACTTGTAGTAGCGGAGATATTTTTTTTAAAAATCAAAGCATTCTAAATGTACCCCCACACAAACGATTAATTAATACAGTATTTCAAAATTATTCCCTGTTTCCTCATTTGAATGTTTTAGAAAATATAGCTTTTGGTTTAAGAGTAAAAGATTTAAATTCTGAAACTAAACAAAAAATAAAAAGTATTAATCAAATCACAGAACAAAAAATTAATTTAATCAAAGAACAATATAAACATAAAATAAAAATGATTCAAGATAGTTTCAATAAAAATTATTTACTTTCATGGTTACCATTTTATAAAGAAAATCCTAAAATTAAACAATTAAAGATAGATTTAAAAGAAGAAATAAAAATTATTCAAAATCAACAACAATTAATATTAAGCCAATTACACCAGAAATTATTATGCGCAATAACAAAAGAAGAATTTATCAAAAACAAAGTTTTACATTATCTAAAATTAGTAGGTTTACAAGGATTCGAAAATAGAAATATTTACCAATTATCCGGCGGCCAACAACAAAGAGTAGCTATTGCCAGAGCTTTAATAAATGAACCCGAAGTAGCTTTATTTGATGAACCTTTAGCAGCTTTAGATCTAAAATCAAGACAAGAAATGCAATACGAATTAAAAGAAATGCAAAAAATTTTTGGTATTACTTTTATAGTAGTAACACATGATCAATCTGAAGCTTTAACTATGAGTGATAAAATAGTAGTTATAAAACAAGGCGCTATTCAACAAATAGGAAATCCTGAGGATATTTATAATGAACCTGCTAACAAATTTATAGCTCAATTTATTGGAGAATCTAATCTAATCTCCGGCATTATGAAAGATGATTTTGTAGTTTTATTCGACAATAAAGAATTCCGTTGTATAGATTATGGTTTTCGTAAAAATCAAATAGTCGATATAGTTATAAGACCAGAAGATATAGATATTGTTGATTATAAAGATGGTTTAATCACAGGTATAGTACATTCTATATCATTTAAAGGGGTTTATTGGGAAGTAATTATTCAGACTAAATATAGAAATTATTTAATTCATACTACCGATTTTATTGAAAAAAATACTAAAATAGGAATTTCTTTTAATCCAGAAGATATCCATATTATGGAAACATGGTAAATTTAAAAATGAACAATATTTTTAAAAATAAATCCCATAAATTCTATAAATGGTTAGCTTTACCGTATTTAATTATTATATTTTTTTTAATTATTATGCCAATATTAATAATTTGTTTTGATTCAATCCAAGAATATGATGATACCAAAATTCTTAAAATTGTTTTCACCGCTAAATACTATTATGATTTTTACACTAATTTAAATTTTATTTACATCATCATAAGATCTATTGCTATTTCTATTATTGCTACTTTTTTTGTTATTATTATTACTTATCCATTAGCATATTATGTTGCCCAATTAAATCATTTAGTTCAACCTATTATAGTTCTATTAATTAACGGTACTATTTGGATTAATATGATTTTAAAAATACAAGCTTTAGTGCAAATTTTGTCTTTAACCGAAAAATTCTTCAAAATTAATATATTAGAAACTAACACAGCAATGTTTATTGGTTTTTTATATCTTTTTTTACCTTATATGTTTTTATCTATTTATCTAAATATTTCTAAAATAGATAAAGGTTTAATTGAAGCTGCAAAAGATTTAGGGGCTAATGAACAACAAATTTTTAAAAAAATTATTTTCCCTTTATCATTACCTGGTATCATTACAGGAACTATTTTAATTTTATTACAAATAGTAACTAATATTATTGTACCGAAATATTTAGGACCTACAAATGTCATGGTAATAAGCGAATTAATAGAAAATAAAATTTTTTTAAATGATGAAACAAAAAGTGCTTGTGTTATAGCTATTAATTTAACCCTCATGATGTTAATAATTTTAAAACTTTGTCCTAAAAATCAATATCAAAAATATAATAAAGGAGAAAATCATAATTGTGAAAATTAACCTAAAAAAGCATATATTATACATATATTTAACAGTAATGTTAATTTTTATTTATCTTCCAATTATATCTTTAATAATTTTCTCTTTTAACGAAAATGAAGGCAGGATAGCTTCATTAATACATTTTAATAAATTCGGTTTTAAATGGTATCGCAAAATAACACAAGATGAATCCGTTAAAAAAGCCATAATAGTAACTTTAGAAATAGCTTTATTGTCCACCATTATATCAACTGTAATAGGAACTTTAGCAGCCATTTCTTTAATGAATTATAATAAAAAATGGCAAAAAATAATTTTATCCACTAACCAATTTCCTATTATCATACCCGAAATAATAAATGCTTTGTCTTTGTTTGTTTTATTTAGTTTTGTAAGATTAAATAACGGCTTCTGGCGTATGTTATTATCGCATATTTCTTTTAGTGTCCCTTATGTATTAGTAACAATTTACAGTAAATGTTGTAATCTAGATGTAGATACTATTGAAGCAGCTTATGACTTAGGCGCTACACCGTGGCAAACTTTAATTAAAATAATTTTACCTCAATTAAAAAACTCTATTATGGCTGGAGCAAGCATAGCATTTGCTTTATCTTTTGATGACTTTATTATTTCTTATTTTGCTGGAGGCTCTGATTTCCAAAATATATCAGCTTATATATATAGTTTAAAAGGCACTATTAATCCTACTATTAACGCTTTATCATCACTTCTAATTTTATTTATTTTAGTAAAAATCATTTTTCATTGTCATTCTATAAAAAAAATAAAATATGAATACTAAGAAAAAAATAATAATTATAATATGGTGTCTATTTATAATTTTTATAGCAAATTTATATAGAATTAAATATCAAAACTCCGCTAAACAAAGTATAATATTATTTAATTGGGGTGAATATATTGATCCTAAAATTATTTCAGATTATAACAATAAATCCAATAATTTTGTTATTAAACAAAATTTTTTCTCATCTAACGAAATAGCTATCAATAAAATAAAAACAGGTGATATTTATGATATTGCCATTTTAAGCGAATATGCTATAGAACAATTAAAAGATAATTATCTTAATAAAATAGATAAAAATAAATTAATTAATTATCCCGAATTAAACGAAAATTTTCAAAAAATCCAACAAGATAAATTACCTATGAATATAAAAGAATACATTATCCCATATTTTTGGGGAAAACTAGGTTTTTTATATAATAAACAAAAAATTACTAAAGATCAAATCATTAAAAATTGGACACAATTATTACAAAATAATAATTATAAAGTAGCATTATATAATAATCCTTTTGAAGGAATATTTATTGGATTAAAAGCAACTCAAGGTAATATAAGTCAAGCTAATCCAACAGAAATTAATAAAGCTAAAAATTGGTTATTAAATTTAAAACAAAAAAATAAAAATTTATTTTTTGTTACAGATCAAATTTTAGATAATATGCGTATAGCCAATCAAGAACGTTATGACATAGCTGTTACTTATTCAGGAGATGCTAGATATCTAATGCAACAAAACCCGAATCTTGAATATTATGACTTCGATGATCAAGAAAATAATATTTATCAAACAAATATTTGGGTAGATAGTTTAGTTTTACCCAAAGGTAGCAATACTAAAGGAGCATATGATTTTATCAATTTTCTATTAAAAACTAATAATCTCAAACAAAATACTTCTTTTGTAGGATATGATTCGCCTTACCAAAACATAAACGAAAAAAATAACTCATTAAAAATAAATATAAACGACAAAGACAATATATATAAATATAACGTCCAAACTAAAAAACAAATTAATGATGCTTGGAATGAAGTTTATGCCTATCCTAGGCCACAAGATAAATATTTATTATTATTATGTTTTTTAATTATCATAATTTGTCTAATAATAAAATTCAAAATAAATTGGCATAAAAATAATAAATTTTTAGTTACTAAATATAAATAAATTAAAAAAATAATTTCAAAAATTTTCATTATAAAAATCAAAATTATATTTTTAATTTTTTATAATTTTAAAAAGATTCCTTAATTTTTTTTAAATTACCTAATTTTTTCAAAATTTGCTTTGCTTCATTAAATAATTTATAAAAATTAAAACATTTAATATACATATTATTAATAAACTCTAAATCTTTATAAACTTCTATAACTTTAGAATGTTGATAAGTATAATATACCAAAAAAAAAGCTTTATCCGCATTAGAACAATAAAGTTGAGCTTGAATTTGCGCATAATAAAATTTTGGTATTTTATCATTTAAAAAAAATTCTTTCCAAGAAACAGTATCACAGGAAATAGGACATTTAATCTCTAAAATACTTCGAGATTCAGAATTCCAACCATCTAAAGAGGCAGACATAAATTGTTTTACAAAAACAGCTGGAACAAAATTCATTTGACGAACTGAATTAAAAAAAAATCTAGCTTCAGGTTCCAAACGACGTCCACGACGCATAGCTTCATTTACTTCTATTTTCTCTTGGAATAATTTTCTTTTAAATAATAACTTAACACTTTCAAAGGGATTTAAACCCATAATAGCAGCTACTTCAGAAGCATTAATATAATTATTTCTATGTTCATGCCAAGATATAGAATCTTGTTGAATATCTATTAATTTACTTGAATCATCTGACATATAAAAATTAATATCCTTCTCTTTTATGAACTTAAACAAACAGTAACCTCTAAAATTGATAATTATAATTTATCAATTAAAAAGAGGTTTTTAACATTCTTAGTTGTTTGTTGAACGACATCCGAAAAACTTATTTGTCGCAAAAAAGCAATTTTTTCAGCAATAATCTTTAAATAAGCAGGTTCATTACGTTGTGTTTTTTCCAAAGGAAAAGGTGTTAAAAAGGGAGAATCAGTCTCTAATAATATTTTTTCTAATGGTATTTTTTGAGCTATTTCATGAGCTATCAAAGCTTTATTATAAGTAACAATACCACCAATACCTATATAAAATCCCAAATCAACAGCCTTTTGAGCATCTTCTAAATTATTAACTAAACAATGAAAAACTCCTTTAATTTTATTTTTATAAGGTAATAAAATTTTATAAACTTCTTCAAAAGCTTCTCTAGCATGCAAAATAACAGGTAAATTATATTTAATTGCCAAATCTAATTGAATTTGTAAATTTTTTTTTTGAATAGGTAAAGAAGTTTTATCCCTATATAAATCAATACCAATCTCACCTATTGCTACAACTTGCGGTAATCTTAAATATTGTTGGATAGTCATAGGATCTTCATCTTTCCAATAACAAGGATGTATACCAACTGCAATTTTAATGCATTCATATTCTAAAGCTAAATGAAAAGCCCTAGCATTAGTTTTCGTATCTAAACCTGGAACAATAAAATATTTAATTCCTTGATGATGAGCTTTAGTAATAACTTCATTTAAATCTTTTTCATAGTCATTTAAATTCAAGTGCGCATGAGTATCAATTAATAACATATTTTTAATCACAACGCTCCCATTCCCTTATTTTGCAAATTAAAAAATAATATGAAACTCACCAAAAATATAAATTTTTATAATATTCAAAATTAACCTTAACAAAAATAAACCGATCATTTTCAAAAATATTTAATGCCTAATATCTTGTTCAAATTAACTTTTGTAGATACGATAAAGAATTTAAACATTCTAATGTTTATTATTTAAAAACTTTAAACCTAAAAAATATAATTTCGAGTTTTTCCTTAATATTTTTATTATTAATAAACATATAATAATTATTAAAATTAAATTTTATGTTTAAATAAATCTAAATTATTATAATCAAATACATTTTTTGACAAAGTTATCTAATCAGTTTCTAAGTCATAAAAACCAATAATAATCTATTAAATTTCTATTTATAAAATAATTTCATAAAAAATTAATCTTTCAAATTATAAGATGGCTAAAATAATATTTTATTTAAAAAAATTTATTAATATATAATCAAACATTAACAAAAACAAAAGTATATTATAAAATTACTATATAAATTGAATTTAGTATAACAATTTTTTCCAGGAAATTTAATAAGTACACCTGATAATATTAAAATAAATTAACTTATAAAGACTATAATTCTTAAAAATTATTGCTATTTAAATTATTCAGAAATTTATTAATTCCCTGAAATAATAAAAATTATTTTCGAAAAAAACATTTCTCATTTATAAATGAATAGGTTTATCAATAGCTCCTAAAAAAGTTTCTAAGTTTAATTCTGCTAAGGTAGGATGAGGATGAATCACTTCCATAGCATCATATGCTGTGCCATTAAATGCCATTAAAGTTCCGCTTTCAGTAATTAATTCTGTAGCATTATAAGCATAAATATGCATACCTAAAATTTTAAGTGTATTTTTTTGAACAATTAACTTGGCAAAACCTTCTAAATCACCATCAGCATGAGCTTTACCTATAGCTTGAACAGGCATTTTGGATATTTTATAATTTAAATTACGTTCTTTAGCTTGTTGTTCTGTATAACCAATAGAAGATATTTCAGGAAAACTATAAATACACGAAGGGACATGTTCATAATTAATAGGTTTTATTTTATCTTGTAAATTTAAAGCATGATGTGTAGCTATAATACCTTCGTGACTTGCCACATGAGCTAACATATATTTACCATTAACATCTCCAATAGCATATACATCAGGTATAGAAGTTTGTAAAAAATTATCGGTTAAAATGCCATTTTTATCCATAGTTAATTTCAATTTATCCAAACCTATTAAATTCGGTTTAGTTCCCACAGCCATCAAAATAATATCCGTTGTATCTTGATATATTTTTTGTTGATATTCATAATAAACAATATTTTTATCAATTTTAATTACATTAGCTTCTGTCATAACCTTAACATTAGCATTTTTAAGATTTTTAGTATAAGCAGTTATAATATCGCTATCCATAGAGCTTATAATGGATTTTTGTTTTTCTAAAATAATTACTTCAGCTCCAAATTTATTAAAAATAGTAGCAAATTCGACACCTATCACTCCTCCGCCTATAATAATTATTTTTTTAGGAAAAGTTTCTAATTGCACTAACTCTTTGCTAGTGTACAAATATTTATCCAAATAAGATTCTTTAGCGCCAGGTATAGGAGGTATAAAAGCATGAGAACCAGTTGCTATAATCAGTTTTTTAGTGTGTAAAATTTGATTATCTACAACAACTTGATAAGCATTTACAACTTCTGCTACACCTGAATAAAAATCAATTGATTTATTTTTTTTTAAAAGGAAAGCAATACCATTGGTTAAAGTTTGAACAATTTTATCTTTACGTTGTAAAATAGATTTCCAATCGAAAGACATTTCACCTATATTATTCAATCCAAATTTACTAGCATTTTTACATAAATCCCAAACTTTAGCACTTTTTAAAAAAGCTTTTGTAGGTATACAACCATAATTTAAACAAATACCACCTACTTTATGTTTCTCGATTAAAGCTACTTTAGCACCTAATTGAGCAGCTTTAATAGCTGATACATAACCACCTGGACCACCGCCTATAACTAAAATATCATATATTTTTTGCATATCATTAAAAACTCACTTTACAATTAAAATATATTAAATATTTTTTATTCAATTAAAACCGACGGGTTATTAAATAAATCTTTAAAAGCATTTAAAAATCTAGATGCTATACCACCATCTATAATACGATGATCAAAACTCAAAGATAAAGGTAACATATAAGCTTTTCCAATATTACCATCTTCTAAAACAATAGGTTTTAATTTCATTAAACCCATACCTAAAATAGCTACTTGAGGATAATAAATCACAGGAGTCCCATAAGAAACTCCGAAAGTACCCCAATTACTTAAAGTAAAAGTTCCATCGTTAATATCTTTATAAACTAATTTTTTATCACGAGTACGTTGAGATAAATCTTGAATCGATTCCGCAATCTTCCAAATATTTAAACTATCAGTGTCCTTAATATTAGGAACAATTAAACCATCATCAGTATCTACGGCTATACCCAAATTAATATATTTTTTAATTATAATTTCGTCCTTTTGATCATCAAAAGTAGAATTGAAAATAGGAAATTTTATTAATAATTTAACTAAAGCTTTAGCAACAAAAGATAAATAAGTAAGTTTTATGGTTGATGTTGGATTTTGAGATTTCAAATCTTTTCTCAAATCCACAACTTTATTCATATTAAATTCTTCCATTAAAGTAACATCTGGAATAATAGCTTTGGCAATAGACATTTGCTTTGCTATAGTTTTACGTAAATTAGAAATTTTCTTAACTTCGATTTTTTCAAGATCTTTAACTATGTTATTTTTTTTATCTAAATCTTGCATATATTTTTATCCCTTTTATATTGTTTATTTTATAAATATTATATTTATTCTTCAACTTCTATCTCTATAACCGCTAAAACCTGATCTAACTCTACTTGATCAGAAGGAGAACATTTTATTTCTAAAATAACACCATCTACAGGAGATAATAATGTATCAGATAATTTATCATTTTCAATTGCGAATAATTTTTGACCTTCTTGAACTATATCTCCAACTTTACAAAGGCATTTAGTAATAGTTCCTTCATGTAAACCTTCACCTAAATCATGAAATTTAAATTCATATTTTTGTTTTTTTTTGTGTTTCATAATAAATAAACCTACTTTTCTTCTTGAATTTTTTTATATAAATATAAATATAATAATTTCTCTTTTATTTTCTCTTTTATATTATAAAGAAAACAAAATACTAATAATAATTAAAGTTAGAATTATTTGTTCAATTTATTAAACATCTTTTTAATATAATAAATAATTTTAGCAGGATTTAAAATTTGATGATATTCTCCTCTAGCTAAAGGCGTTATAATATCATAACCAGTAATACGAATAGGAGCAGCTTTTAAAGCATCGAATGCATATTCATTTATTAAAGTAATTATTTCTCCTGCTGGACCATAAGTTTTAGTAGCTTCATGAGCTACTACTAATCTACCAGTTTTTTTAACAGATTGAATAATAGTTTCTTGATCTATAGGAGTAATACTTCTTAAATCGATTAATTCCACAGAAATATCATTTTGTTCTAAAGATTCAATAGCGGTTTGAATAACCGGAATAGCAGATGACCATCCCACTACAGTAACATCAGAACCTTCTTTAACTACTCGAGCTTTACCAATTTCTATTTCATAAGGTTCTACAGGGACTTCTTCTCTACGGGAACGATATAAAACTTTTGGTTCTAAAAAAATTACAGGATCATTCGATTTAATAGCGGATAGTAATAACCCTTTAGCGTCAATAGGATTAGATGGCACTACTACATGCAATCCTGGGAAAGAAGCTAACATGCCCTCAATAGATTCAGAATGATGTTCTAAAGCTTTAATATTTCCTTGTATTGTAGTTCTAACCACCATAGGAACTGTAAATTTTCCACGAGTACGATTACGCAGTCTAACGGCATGACAAAATAGATCTTGTAAAGCTGGAAAAATAAAACCTTCAAATTGTATTTCTGCTATAGGACGAAAACCAGCTAAAGCTAATCCTATACCACTACCTAAAATACTAGATTCTGAAATAGGGGTATTAAAAACTTTTGAAGATCCGTATTTACTATACAAACCTTTAAGAACTCTAAAAACACCACCTAAATTTTCTACATCTTCCCCGAATAAAACCACTTTTGGGATATTTTCTAAGGCATAATCTAAAGTATGATTAATAGCTTCTAACATATTCATTTTCATAAAAGCCATAATTTTATTTCCCTTCTTCTGTTGATTTTAAAAATGATTCATAATCATGCAACTGCATTTTTAATTGAGGAGTCATTGTTTCATAAGTATGTTCGAAAACCTCTTTCGGTTCAACTATATTAGCATAAGTTAAAATACGTTTATGAGCTTCTTTAATTTTATCAATCACATCTTGTTTAATTTTATTTATCAATTCATTTGTTAAAATATTTTTATTTATTAAATATTTTTGAAATCTTGAAATAGGTTCTTTTTTAAACCATTCTTCTTCTTCAGACTTAGAACGATATAAAGAAGGATTATCATTAGTAGTATGCCCTAATAAACGATATGTATATAATTCTAATAAAGAAGGACCATTACCATTTCTCGCAGATTCAATAAAATGTTTTGCAGCGGTATAAACCGCTAAAATATCATTACCATCCACTCTTATTCCAGGTATACCAAAAGCAATAGCTTTTTGGGCTAAACTTTCAGCATAACAAGCTACTTTTCTAGGTGTAGAAATAGCATATTGATTATTTTGAATAGCGACTACTAAAGGAACTTGAAAAACCGCTGCATAATTTAAACCTGCTGAAAATTCTTCGCTTGCAGTACCGCCATCTCCAATAGTTGCTATTGTAACATCCCTTTTATTATCTAATTTACTAGCTAAAGCTAATCCGGCACCTATATTAATAGAACTACCAATAATAATATTAACAGGTAAAATACGTTTTTGAGCTTCTATTGCTGAACCTCGTTCATTACCATACCAATAAAGTAAAATATTTTCTACAGAAACACCACGATACAAAAACATACCTAAATCACGAAAATAAGGAGAAATCCAATCATTATCCGCGCAAGCTGCTGCAATACCTATTTGACAAGCTTCATGACCTGTATTTAAAACATAAGAAAGCATTCGTCCTTGACGCTGATATTGAAAAGCTGCTGTATCAGTCTCTCTAGTGAAAACCATAAATTCATAAATTTTTAACAATTCTTCATTTGATAAATTAGGCTCAAACTCAGAATTAATTACAAAACCTTGTTCATCTAAAACTTGAAACATAGGTTTTTGTTCTACATTATACAAAAAATCATCTATTTTTTTTGACAAAATTATAACTCCTTTAATTTTTTTCAATAACTTAAAATATTCATTTTTAAAAAATTTTTAATTTTAAACCATTTACATTAAACCTTGAATAAATTACACAAAAAAACCTCGAATTATCTAATCAAAATTTGAGATAAATTAACTTCAATTAATTGGTTGGGTTCTATTTTGTAATCAATAATTTTTTGTTTTAATTCATCAGAGTTCAAAACTGGTATAACACCAAAATACAAAGACAACCAAGATGCTTCTTTAATGTTATCAACTATAGCTAATATTGGTAATGCAGAATGGAACTTCGAAATGATACAAGCATCTATAAAACTATTTACTAAAATAGCTTTAGTATCTGTAATATTAGCTAACTCAATAGCACCTAATAAAAATTTTTCTCGCCAAGCTTTAGGTTCATAATAATTTAAAAAAACATCATAATCTAAAAATTTTTCCGCACTTTTATTAATATTATACATATATTGAACAGATTCTACAGGATAATTCCCTGAAGCACTTTCGCCAGATAACATAGTAGCGCTTGTACCTTCTCGAACCGCATTGAAAACATCTGAAATTTCAGCTTTAGTTGGACGAGGATTTTTTTGCATAGATTCTAACATTTGAGTGGCTACAATTACCAATTTACCTTTTTGAAGACATTTATCAATAATTTCGCTTTGATATAATGGAACTAAAGTACCATCAACCTCAATACCCAAATCACCTCTAGCAACCATAACACCATCAGCAATAGACGAAATTTCATCTATATGATCAATACCTTCTTGATTTTCTATTTTAGCAATAATTTTAATATTATCACATTTATTCAATTCTAAAAGATTTCTAATATCTCGTATATCTTTAGCACTGCGAACAAAAGAAGCCGCAATATAATCATAATTTTGTTCAATAGCAAACAAAATATCTTGTTTATCTTTTTCTGATAAAAAAGGGATATTTAATTTAACACCAGGAACATTAACACCTCTACGAGATTTAACTAAATGACTATTTTTAGCTTTCGTAATTAATTCTTTCTTAAGATTATCTTTTTCAATAACTTGTAAAGATAAGTAACCATCGTCAATGTTAATAAAATCGCCTACATTTAGTTCATTATAAAAATTAGGATAAGTTACAGAGAAAATTTCACTATTACCTAAAACTTCCGTTGAAGCAATTCTCACTAAAGAATCCTTTTGTATTAAAACATCACCATCAAAATTATGAGTTCTAATTTCAGGACCTTTAGTATCTAACATTAACGCTACATATCTGTTTAATTTTTGATTAATAGCTCTAATAATAGAAATTATTTTTTTACTCATATCATAATCAGCATGAGAAAAATTAAATCTAGCAACATTTAAACCGCTCAAAATCATTTTTTTCAAAACTGTTTCAGAATAACATGAAGGCCCTAAAGTACAAATAATCTTTGTTTTATTCATAAATAACTATATCCCACTTTACTCCAATTTAAATTTAATTTTAAAATTGATTTAAAATTTAAAATTTTGTATTAAAAATATTAAACACAATTATAATTAAAACCGATCGTTACTTTAATAATTAAATAAAAATTAAAATTACTACTATATTATAAATCTTTTTTTATTATTTGCAAATCTATTTAAATAGTATATTCTTAAAAAAATACAAATACTTTACAAAAATTATTTCTAATGAAATATTAACTAACAATCATAATTAACATAATGATATTTAAATACAAATTTTTTTATTATTGAAATAAAGAAATTAAATTAACCGACAATATTAAAATTAAAAAAGAAAAAAAATATTTAGTAATAATAAAATTTCTCATATATTTATGACGTAATAAATCTATCCAAAAAGAAATTAATATGATAATTCCATCTGTAAAAAATAAAATATAACGTAAATTAAAATTAAATTTTTTATTTAATAATAAAAATATAATATCAGTACCGCCAGTAGAAGAACCACTAGAAAAAATTAAACCACAACCAATTCCTATACATAAACTTATAATTAAAGAAATAATTGAAAGTTTGAAAACATGATTTTTTTTGATAAAAACAGGAAATAAATTGATAAAAAAACTTTTATTGACAGAACGTTTAGATAAAAACTTAATAGACCAAGTAAATACTAAATTAAATAAAATAGTAGTGAATAAAAAAAATAAAGTATTAGGTAACCAAAAACCGCATAAAAACATAATAATTAAACGAGAAATTATAATACCTAAAGGATTGCTAAAAAAATAATCTTGTTTATTTTCCGAACGATTGTAAAAAAAAACTTTATCTAAAAAAAGCAAATTACTTTCTAAACCACCGACTATAAATTCTTCGGATAAAATAAAAAAATAAACGCTAAAAATCAATAATAATAGACCTAATATAATTTTAAAAATTAAATATAAATATAACAAAAAGATATCTTTTGAAATCGATTTATAAAAAAAAGATACACATAACATAATCAAACTAAAAATACATAAACTAACAATAATTTGTATAAATTTACTATTTTTTTTCATTTAAATATATTCAAAACCTACCTTTCTTTTCTATAAATTAATAATTAGATTACTAAAAATTATTCACATTATGGCAAAAATAATTAAACCATAGATCAATATCACATTTATCACGCTACTAAAAACGAATAAATAAATACAAAAGTGACTAATATTAAAAAATATTAGTCACTAAAATGCCTATTTTATTAAAAATTAAATAAAAATTATAAAAATAATTTAATTTTACAATTTATCATCAAAATATATAACAATAATAAGAAAATGTATTATTTAAAAAATAAATTAATCGTATCCGATTAAAAAAAATTATTATCAGTAATGTTGAAACTAATTCCTTTTTACTTAGTAACATAAAAGTCATTATTCATTGCAAAGCTACTTTTTTATCGTAACTTAAAAAAAAGAAAAATGCAAATATTATATAAAAATGATACTAAAAAACATCAAATTAATTTTAAATATAATTTAATTATTTTCCTTATAATTTTAAAAATAATTAAAAATAAACTTAAAATAATGCAAAAAAATATTCATATTATTAAAAAATATTTAAAGAATATTTAAAGCAAAAATCATAAAGAATTATTGTTTATAAATTACCATTAGAAAATTTAAATTTTTAAATTATAATTAACAAACAAAATTATAAATTGTATATCTAATTTTTATCGATATTTATTAATAAAATTTATTAATTTATGTATTTGTGTAAAAAATAATTGTTAATATATTTATAGATTTATAAATTTTTAATATATCAATTAGTTATTAAAGAATCATAAATTATTTTAAATAATAAAAGAAATCTCATAATTTATATTATTTAATATTTAAAAACATAAATAAAAATCAATTCGTTCGTAATTAAAATAAAATATTTAATATTTTATTAATCAATATTTGAAATCATTTTTATAATTATTAATTAATCTATAAGGACAAATAAATGTTAATAATAAATAGAAATATATAATGTTAACATAAATCAAAAAGGATTGCTTTTTTATGTTACTTAACAAAATACAAAAACAGCTTACTGATAAAATTATTAAAGTTTTCGATCACCAAAAAACTACTTTACTTGTAGCTCCGACAGGTTCAGGAAAAACAATTATGTTTTCTTTTATTTTAAAACATTTTTTTCAAATAAAATCAATCAAAAAAGCTTGTGTATTAGTGCATAGAGACGAATTAATGCAACAAAACAAAAAAGCTTTTGAAACTATTAATTCAAATATTACAACATGTTATTTTAATGCAAAAATTAAAAAATGGGATTCTCAAGTAATTTTTGCCATGGTACAAACTTTAGCTAAAAATCTTCCTGAAAATCCTAATATAGATATGTTAATAATAGATGAAGCACATCATTCTGTAGCAAATACTTATACAATAATTATTGATCATTTTCTGAAATACAATCCTAATTGTAAAATTCTTGGTGTAACAGCCACTCCTATAAGAGGTGATAAAAAAAAATTAAAAGAAATTTTTCCAGAAATTACAGCTCAAATTACAATCAAAGAATTAATTAAAGCAGGGTTATTAGTAAAACCAGAAGTGTTTATTAGAGATGTCGGAATTAAAGAAAAAATATATAATTTATATCAAAAAAATCAAGAATATGATTTAAATAAAGTGGCAGCAATTATAAATACAACTGTTATTAATTCAGAAGTAATTTCTTATTGGAAAAAATATGCTCAAAATCGTCAAACTATAATTTTTTGCGCTAACATTAAACATGCTTACGATATTACAGAAACATTTCAAAAAGCCGGAATTAAGGCTCAATTAATTACAGGACATTATAATAGCGAAAAACGAAATATTATATTAAAAAATTTTGATCAAGAAAAAATTCAAGTTATCATCAACGTTAATGTACTAACAGAAGGATGGGATTGTCAAATTGTTTCCTGTGTAGTATTGTTGCGTCCGAGCTCTTTTAAATCTACCATCGAACAAATGATTGGTCGTGGTTTAAGACTTGTTAACCATACAAAATATCCTCATATTACCAAAAAAGATTGTATTGTATTAGATTTTGGTACGTCTATCCAAAATAATCCTAATTTATTTGAATATTTATTTCCATATGATCCCAAAAAGAAAAAAAAATTAACTCAACCAAGTTCCAATAATGTATCATTAAATACAAGAGAACCAAAAACAATACAGTTCACTAAAGATATTAAGATGAAAAAATATGATATATTAAAAAATTCAAATTTTGAATGGTATGATCTCACAAATAAAGAAAAACATTATATAGCAGGGTTTTATGATTGGGCTTATATAACTCATTATAAAGATTTTTATATAGCTATAGGAGGGGAAAAAGAACCAAAAACAGCCAAATGTTTATTTAAAGGAAACAAAGATAATTGTTTCGCTATTGCTAATGATTGGCTAAATTTACACGAAACCGATAAATCGTCTTATAAAACTCAATACTGGAATAAGCATCGTTATACATCCAAACAACATGATTATTTATTACGTTTATTAAAATTAAGACAAAAAAACCAAAAAATTAACCTCTCTATCTTATGTAATCAAGAAAAAATAAAAAATATGAACAAATACCAAATGTCTAGAATAATAACTTTTCTCATTAAATATAACGAAATTAAAAAAATAATATTTAAAATCATAAAATCTTAAAATTAATAATAATCCTTATAATTGTAATTAAATATAAACTAAAAAAATATAAATGAATTGATTTTAGAAAATTTAAAAATAACCTATTAATAATAAATAAGATATCAAATCGCAAAAATTACTAAAAATTTTAAAAAATTATTCATTTGAAAACAATAAACACCTAAAAATTCAATACATTTCTTGTAAAATTTTCAACAACCACATGATTATGATCTTTAATAATAATCAAATTCGTTTGTACATAAGGAGAAATATCTACAATTCTTTGTGGCGGAATAGCCATAATAAATTGAATTTTTAAAGAATTAAAAAAACGCATCATACCTTCTATTCTAGCTTCATCCATATTATTAAAAGCTTCATCAAACAAAACCAAACAACCTTGATTCTTTTGTGAACTAGTTATCAATTGTTCAAAACAAATAGACATAATAATATAAAAAGGTACTTGAGTCTCTCCTCCAGATTTTTCACGAAAAATTTTTGAAAACAAAGAATAATTATTATTAATATCTTTAATTTGAATATCATAAGTCATATAATTACGATAATCTAAAAAAGATTCTGCTATATCCTCGTAACCTTCCTCAAAAGAAATTATTTTATCAAATAATTCTTCTAATAAAGTATTTTCGCAAATTAATCCTCTTTCTAATAAATCATTCTGAGATTCAGTATTTTCATAACTAGAAATCACATCATAATACTTTTTGTAATCAGGATCGTTAGAGGGTTTAATAAGTATTTGATAACTATCATTACCAAAAGGTCTATCATTTAATAATCCATTTAATTTGTGAATTTGGTGTTTAGTATTATCTATACTTTCTTTTAATTTATTAATAAACTCTTCTTTAAAAATTATTTCTGTTTTATGAGTTAATTCTTTAGCTTCTTGTTCATAAGATGCTAAATTTTGAGAATTAATAGAATGATATTCTTGGTAAAAATATTCCAAATTTTCTAATTTAGCTTCGATATGAGAAATGTTATATGTTTTTAAATAAAGCTGCATTTTATTTATTAATTCTATTTGTTGAGTTAATTTTTGTTGTTCTATATTTTTTAAATAATCATTAACTTTACTTAAAATCAATTCATAATCATCATTATATTTTTGACAATAATTGTATAAATGTATATTAATTTTATCTTCTATATCATAAGAATTAATTTTATTCTTTAAAATATCTAATTTTTGATTTAATTCTGATAAATTAACTCTTACCTTTGTATTTTCAGATTCATAATGATGCAAATTATTCTTTAATTCCGCCATTTTAAATAAAATTTGTTCTAATTGTTCATTATTATTTTTCTTTTGTTCCATCAAAGCAACTAAATTATCTTCTACATATTGAAATCTTAAATCGGAACTTAATTCATTTATTTGTTTAGAAATTTTTTTTATTTTATCTTTAATAGAAAATAATTCTGAATATAAATTAAAATTATCAGAAATTAAAATATTAGCTAATTGACTTTTATTCAATAAATTAAGGATTTCTTGATATTTAGCTAATGCACTTTTATGTTTTAATATCAAAGATTTATATTTTTGAATTTCTAACAAAAACAAATTTTCACGCATCTTAATAGAATTATTACCAATATAGGGGAATTGATAAAATTTTGGATTAATTTTTCTTAAAGTATATTGACTATACACTAAACAATCAGGAGTAATAGCTGTTTTATGTTTTTTTAAATTTAAAGAATCTAACTCGCATATAATATTAGATAAAAGTAAACGGATATATTTCAAAGCGTTTTGATTACTAGAAGATATTTTAGTTGATAAACTATTAGCATTATCTTTTATTAAAGGTATTTGTGCTACATTAACTAATCCTATATCATAAAAATTATTATCTAAAGATTGCGGTAAATTTCTATATATTTTTAATGCCTGATCAAAATAATTTTCTTCTATCAACAAATTAAATTTTCTATTTCCTAAAAAACCTTCTATAGCATTTCTCCATAAATTATCATTAATATCTATTAATTCACATAAAGGATAAATATATACTGACAAATTATAAAAATCACTTATTTTTTGATTTAAAATTTCAATTAATTTCTGTATGTGCCGAGGATAAACAGATCTAACAGAAGAAAGAACACGGCAATCATTTTCTTTTTCGGAAATTTTTTTCTGTAAATCTAAAATAATTTTATTCAAATCATTTTTTTGTATATTAAAATTAATTATTTCTTTTGATATAAATACAGATAGTTTCTCAAAAATCATCTTTAATTTTGGTAAACTTAATTTCATTTCAGAAAACTCTAAGTTCAAAAAATTACTTATAAAATTAATACTATCTTTATCGATTTCAGACAAAAACAAATCTTGTAACTGCTTTAAATTTATTAATTCTTGATTAATCTGATTTCGAAATAAATTAATTTTGTTATTTAAAGTTTTTTCAATATTTTGATAAAATACTAAGTCTTTTTGCAAATTATTTAACAATAAATTTTTATCATTAGATTTTAAAACTGCCAATTCATTATTTAAATTTTCTATAGTTAAATTAATTTTTTCTTTCTGAAATAATAATTTTTTTAAACTTAATTCATCCGTTTCTTTCTTAGACTGATAATAACTCAAATAAAAATGATTTTTTTTAATTTGTATCCAATATAAAAGGCATTGATAAATTTGAATTTGGTCTTTTAAATGAATAAATTTTTTATCAGAATCTATAATATTAGTTAAATGAAATAATTTATTTTTTTCAAATTCTATTTGAATTTCTAATTTTTTTAATTGTTTAAAACTATTTTTTAAACTGGAAATATTTACAGGATTAGGTTCTAATAAAAATTCAAAAACAAAATTTTGTAAATTAAGCGGTTTAAAAGCTAAAGCTTTAGGTAACATTTGAATATATTTAGTTATATTAATATTTAAATAATTACCTATAGCATTTTGATATTGTTTTTTAGTATCAAAAAAATTAAAATTAGGGACATATTTACGTAAAAAAAGAAAAAATTGTTTTTGTGTTTTTGGTTGATCATTTTCTACACACATACCATTAATAAATTGCATATTTTCTATAAAATAAAATTTTTCTTTTAAATTACTACTACGAGAAAGTTCTAAAACGCAACCAAAAATACTATATTTTTTATTAATATTATCATAAAATTCTAACAAAATATGTGTAATTACATCTTGATCTCTTAAAAATTCTTTATTTTCAGCTCCAATTTTACAACGCATATAACTTTCCAAAGAACGTTTAGCATTAACGTTTGCTGCTATATTAAACTTTACATGATTACGTTCCCCTATTAAAACATATTGTAAAGCATCTAACAAAGTGGATTTACCAGAACCATTTTCCCCTGAAACCAAAGTATTAGACTCAATATCAATAATCTGAAAAGAAAAAAAATGCCAATTAACTAATTGTATTTTCGTTAATTTTTTCATTTTAATTAGTCACATTCGTAGTAAATAATTCTTGATAATATTGCAGCATACCTAAATTAATTAAATATAAAATAGTAGGATAAATACGGATAATTAAATCGTTAGATAGATAATGATTATAATCAGAAAAATCAATAATATTATACTGTTTAAATAAAAGTAAAGAATTTTTTATCTTTTCTTTGGTTAGTTTATGCATCTCAGTATATCCAATACTTTTTAATTCAATATAAATATCTTGTAAATAAATTTCCACTTTACTATTTAAAGGTGCTAATTCTTTCTTTTTTTGAAATAAAATCCTGAACAAAAATAACAATAAACTTTCTTCTTTTTTAATTCTTAATTTATTTAATTGTTGAACATTTTTGAGAAAAATAACTTCATCATGTTTTTGAATTTCTAATTCAAAATCTACTAATTTTAAAAAAGAAATAAACATTTCTTGATGTAATAAAATAAATCTATAATCATTTAAATCAGAATTTTTTTGAGAAGTTAAATAATTAACTTGAAACAATTTATTAACGATACGAGAAAAAATCTCTTTTTCTTTTTCTTTCAAAATTTTAAATTTTTGAGAAAATATTTGCAACTCTTGTGTTTTTTGATCCATAATTCCTTTTTTCCTAAAAAACTTTTTAATTAAAACTCTAAAATATAAACTTTATTAAACCTACATTATAAATAAAAAATAAATTTTCTATTAGAATTTATATAAGTATATTTTTTTGAAAAAAATCATATAATTGATCTGCATCGATATGTGGAGCTATAAATTTAGCTACTTCTTTAGTACGAGGATATAAACTATTACCCATAGCTATACCAACATCTGCATAAGATAACATTTCAACATCATTACTACCATCTCCTGTACAAATTAATTGATAATCAGGATATTTAGATTTAATTTTAGAAATACCATAATATTTATTTACATAATTAATAGTTAAATCTACATGATTTTGCCAAAAACATACATTTAAAAAATTTAAATCATTAATAAAATTTCTAATTTTTTTAACATCCGAACCTAAAGCAACCATAAAATATATCTTAGATATCAATTTTAAATCATAAATAAGATTATAATTTAATTCTTTTTGATAATAATTAACCAAAGATAAATCAGATAAATTAGAATTATACAAAATTACTTCTTTATCAACATTAACACCAGCTAATAAAATATTAAAAGATTTAATTTTATTAATAAAACGCTCAATATAATCCCGAGGAATAGGATTTTCATCAATAATACCATCAATTTTAGATATAGTTACAGCCCCATTCATAATTACAAAATATTGGAAACAAGATATTAAATCTCCAAGAACGTTTAAATTACGATAATTCCTGCCCGTAGCAATCCCTAAAATAATACCAGGTCTATTTGCCAAGTCTAAAATTAATTTTTTTGTTTGCGGCAAAATTGTTTTTTTATCGTTATGATAAAGAGTTTGATCTATATCAAAAAAATATATTCTTTTCATCTCATATTATTGTCCTAATTCTTGTTTTTATAATTACTAAAAAATAAAAATTTACTAAAAAATATAAATAAAATTTAAATCAAAATTGTTGTATCAAGTATTATTAAATAATCCAAAATTGTAATAAATACTCCTCATATAACAATGAAAAAATTTTAAATTACTTAAATATAAATTATTTTATAAAACTTTGATAATAATATAAAATCTAAAGATTGTTATATTATATATAATTTCCAAAAACAAGTAAGATTATTTTACCAAAATTATAAAAAACTCATCTAAATATGTTTGATTAGATACTCACAAAACAAAAAATTTTAAATTTTTTTTTTTATTTATGCTAAAATAGATCTATGTTGGAAATATTTCAGGAATAAAAATTCCTATAATAATCTAAACAACATTACAACTATTTACGCAATTCCATCAATTTTCATTTACATACAAAAATTTTTCATTTTTAAAATAAATCTTCATTTGCAAATAAAATTACTTTCTTAATAGCCGCTAAACATTATAATAAAATATTAAGCGAAATATTAAAATAAATTAATAAAATATTGAATTTTAACAAGATATATTTTTAGAATAAAAATTAAATTTTAAAATTATAAATATCTGTTAAAAAACAAAAGGGGGTATATCCTGAAAATGTCCAATAATCAAATAAAAGATAAAAATAACAAAATATTCGGTTTTAAACCTATTTTTTTTATAACATTACTTTTTGTATTAGGATTAAACATTTTATGCATCCAAAAATATCCAGACAAAATTAATAAATTTTATCATCCTTTGTTAACTCCTTTATTTTTGATAACTATGTTAGGTATTGCTTTGAGTTATATAGGATCCAAAGTGCCTGTTTTAAATAAATTAGGTTTAGGATTTTTACTTTGTATATTCGTACCATCTTATTTAGTTTTTAAAGGTTGGATACCGCGACAGTTAGCTGAAAATATAGATAAAGGGTTCTTTAATAAACCTAATCAAAATTTTGGAATAGGTATTAATTTTTCGCAATTTTTTATCACTATTGTTATAGCAGGAAGTCTTTTAAGTGTAGATCGCAACTTATTAAGAAGATCTTTAATAAAATTCGTCCCTTTAACAATTTTTAGTGTTTTCGTATGCGGTTTCACTATTGGAGGATTAGGATATTTATTGAATTATAAATGTCCAAGTATATTTGCAAGTCGTAGCCAAGGTTCTATATGGGATGTATTATTTTTTGTATTCGTACCTTTAACTAATGGAGGAACTAATTTAGGAATTAATGGTTTTGCTAATGGTATTTATCAAGAAGCTTTTAAAACTGAAGCTTCAACTATTAGAACTGCTATCTTAGGACCTTTAGTTTTAGCACGTACACTAAGTATTTTTATGGCAGGATTACTTTACATCATTTTTGATAAAAGTAAATATAGCGGAAAAGGAAAATTAGAAAAATCCTCTTCTCAATTAGATCAAATAAATCAAACAAAAACTACTCAAAAGAGTGGCATAATAGATGTCAAAACAATAGGTATGGGATGGTTAATTATTTTTGCACTTTATTCAATAGGTAGCATGATAAATCAATTATTATTCGGCAAAATGGATCCTATGGTTTACATGATTATCTTACTATTGTTGATTAAAATATTTAACTTAATGTCTCAAGAAAATCAAAATGCTGTTACTCAATCTGGAAAATTTATGACAGAAAATTTCACAAGCGCTGTATTAGTAGGTTTAGGCTTAACTACGAATTTTGAACAATTAAAATCAACAGTTTCAAATCCAAGTGTTTTAATAATTGTATGCGCATCTTTATTGATAGCTACTTTAATTACATTTTTAATAGCACCAAAATTAGGTTTTTATCCTTTAGAAACGGCTCTAACATCAGGAATTTCTTCGTACAGTATTGGTGGAGCAGGTAATGTAGGAGTTATGACCATATCTCATAGAATGAATTTATTACCTTTCGCTATGATAGCTACTAGATTAACAGGACCTTTAGTATATGTCATTGCAAATATAGCTTTCCGTAGTTTATATATGGCATAAAATTCATTTTTATAAAAAATAAAAATTATTTTTTAATTTAAATTTAAAATTAATAAAGATCAACAACAATATATTAACAGTTGATCTTTATTTTTTTCTCTTAAATTCCCTAAATTACACTTAATAATATATGTTAAACAAATAAATTTATTGATTTTTTATTTCAAACAATAACAACATAAATAGCATATATTACACAAAAAAATGCAACAATATTTTTAACAAAAATACGAACACACAAACGACACCATTTAAAAAATTGTTTTTTAAAATTAAACATATTATTACATAAGTTATAATAAATAAAATAAAAAGTAAAAAATATTAAATGTAACGAAGTAATTAAAATAAATAATTTTTTTTTTCTTTCAAAACATGTTTTTATAATTTGCAGTATTAAATATTTTTTTAACATAAAAAAGATCATAACCTATTCTTACAAAATTATTTAAATTTAATTAAGTAGTTTTATATTTTTTAATCAAAATTAATATTATATATAACAAAATTAAAAAAATAAATAATTTTATTTAATAAAATACAAAAGGAGAATTTGCAATTATATATATGTTTGACTTATTAACCAATATTATAATTTGTATAATATGTTATATTATAGGCTCTATTCCTTTCGGTTTATTAATAGGTTTTTACCATAACAGAAAAATCAATTTATTAGGTTCTAAAAATATTGGAGCATCTAATGTTACAAGAATTTTAGGTTTTAAATACGGTTTATTAACTTTTTTATTAGATTTTCTGAAAGGATTTTTACCTGTTTTTATTTTTAAAAATTATAATTTAAATTTATTTCCCAAAGAAAAAACAATAATATTAGGGGTATGTGCTATTTTAGGACATATGTTTTCTATTTTTAACCATTTCCAAGGAGGAAAGGCTATAGCGACTTCTGTTGGAGTAATTTCAGGAATTCATTTTTGGAGCGGATTTTTAGGTATTATGATTTTTGTAATCTTAGTAAAATTCACCGGTTACGCTTCTTTAGCTTCTTTAATTGCTACCATTATTACTAATATTAATTTATATATAACGAAAACAAATTTATATAACTCTATAACGATGGCAATTATAACTATTTTAATTTTTATAAAACATAAAAAAAATATTATTAATCTATATCAAGGTAAAGAGAATAAATTTAATAAATAAAATAATATATATGAAATAATAAAAAAAATTAAAAAAACGTAACAATATCACGATCTGTTAAAGTATCAAAACGATCAAATATAATATGAGTATTTTTATCAAAATGATATTTTTTTAAGAAATCTAAATCTAAAGGCCAATGTTTATATTTTAAAGTTAAAAAAACACGATAAAAAATTTTTTTCTTTATAATTTGAAAAGAACGTTTAGCTATAGAAGGGCCCAAAATAATAGCTATATTAATTGACAAATTATTTTGCAAAATAATCTTAATTTTATTAGCTATATCTTGAACTTTAACAATACTAGGATGCATAATTAAAATTTTACTTATTAAACCAAAAGGAGGATAATTACTAATCTGACGTTCTTGTAAAATCGTTTCATAAAAAAATTCAAAATTATTATTTAAAATAGAATCTAAAATATAATTATTAATATTATAAGTTTGTATTAAAATACGAGATTTTTTAGGCATATTATATATTAATTGTACTAAAATTTGAAAGGCTTTTTCTGAGGATGTAAAATGATTTATATTTAATAATGTATCAAATAAAATAATTCCTAATAAATTCATTGGCCAAGAAATACTATTCTTAATTATCATTTTAGTACCTAAACAAATATCTATTTTATTATTATTTAAATTAGATATAATATTTTCATATTCTTTCATATTGAACTTTTGAATATTATCCGAATCTATACAATAAATACGAGATTTAGGTATTTTTTGTTTTAAAAAATTTTCAACAGATAAAATACCCGAGAACATACTAGAAATAGTTTTTTGTTCACATAAATAGCAATGTTCAAAAAATTTTTCTTTATAACCGCAAAAAGAACATTTTAAGATTTTCGAATCAATATAATAATGTAAAATACAACTACAATTAGAGCATTTAGGAATATAACCGCAATGTAAACACAAAACCAAACGCGAAAAACCTTTAATATTAATAAATAATAAACTTTTTGATTTTAATTTAATATTGTCCATTAATAATTCAGTTAAATGCAAAGATAAAGGTGATAGATTCCCTTTTTGTAATTCTTTTTTCATATCAATTAATTGAATATCATATTTATTTTCGATATTTTGCAAATTTAACCAAATATATTCACCTAATATTTTAGCTCGATAATAACTTGTTAATGATGGTGATAAACTAGATAAAAGCAATGGTATTCGATTATAATTAGCTCTTATTTGAGCTAATTCTCTAACATCATAATAAGGCATTTTTATTTTTTCAATAAAAGATTCATGATGTTCATCATCTATTATAATAATACCTAAATTTCTAAAAGGAGTAAAAATCGCAATATTATTGCCTATTATTAAATCCACATTTAATTGTTGTAATTTAGAATTTTTAAAATTATTCTTAATACGACCATGATTAACGAATATCGTAATATCAGGGAATTGTATTTTAATATTTCTAACTAAATTTTCAATTAAAATGATTTCAGGAGCCAAAATAAGAATTTGTTTTTTTTTAATTAAATTTTCTTGAATTAATTTATAATATATTTTTAATTTATCAGACTCTAAAGAATAAATTAATAAATAAGTTTTATATTGATCTAGTAAAAATTTATCAAAAATATTTTGTTGATGTATGGTTAAAGAAATTTTTAACATTTCTTTTTTATCTGTATTACTTGTTTGATAATTTAAATTAAAAGAATTATTTTCTATTATTTCTTGAGAAACTAAAGATTTAATATGATCATAAGACAATTGAGAAAGTTCTTTTTTTGGAACAATAGACATTTCAATAATTTTTTCTCTTTTTAATTTTCTTAAAATAGAAATTTTAAAATTATTTTTAACATTTAACAAAAACTTTTTGTCGATTAAATACTGTTTTAATTCTGATGGTACCAAATCAGATTTTAAAATAGAAATTTTACGAACATAAGAAGTTAATAAATCTTTAGGCAAAACTGTTCTATAAACAGAAATTTTGGAATTGAAAGGAACTTTTAACAATTCATCAATTAATAAAAAAAATTCTTGATTTAGAAAAGGTACTAAATCAAGAACTTCTATTATTTCTTTATTAGCAAATAGACTATTTTCTTTAATAGCGAGAACATAACCCAAACGTACAGTATCTTTTAAAGGAATAATAACTCTAGTACCTACTTGGACTAAATTTAGCATATTTTTAGGAATTATATAATCAAAAGATGAAAAATAAGAATTCAAGGATAAATCTATTAAAATTTCAGCAATCATAAAAATCCTCTAATAATTTAGAAATTTGAAATATAAATTTCAAAACATACTATAAATAATACTTATTTAGCAACATTTAATTATTTAATTTATTTAATAATTCTTCTATACGTTGTCCATGTAAAAGTTCATAATCATATTCAAATATTAAATCAGGAATATAACGAATTTTTTTTCTTATTTTTCCAGCTAAATCTTGACGAATAATTTTTTTATTTTTTTCTAAAGTATTTTTCGCTAAATTTAAAATTTCAGGTTTTTTTTCGATAATAGTATAAAAAATTTTAGCTATTGAAAAATCTTTAGTAAGTTTAACGTCCGTAATACTAATAAAACCTATTTGTGAATTTTGAATCACTTTATTAACAATACTAACTAATTCTCTATGAATAATACTTGACATTCTTTCTACAATCAAATTACTCATTAACTATTTCCTCCATTCGAGATGCCTCTACTATATCATCCATACGGAAATCATTAAAATTATCAAATACAATACCACATTCACTATCTTTTTTAGCATAATCAATATTATTTTTTAAATGTTTTAAAGAAACAATTTTGCCTTGATAAATTATTTTTTGTTGACGTTTAACTTGAACAGAAGAGCCATTATAAATAACACCATTAATAACTCGACAACCAGCTATATTATTTTTATCACTTCTATAAAAAACCTGAATAATAACAGCTTTCCCTGTAAATTTAAGTTGAAAAATAGGCTTTGATAAAGTTTTTAATTTTTTTACGATATCTTCTACTAAATGATATAAAATTTGATAACTTCTAACTTCAACTTTCAAACTATCAGCTAATTTTATTATATTTTGATCCACTAAATTATTAAAATTAATTATAATAGCTTGAAAAGTACTAGCTAACATAATATCATTATCTGTTACCGCGCCGGTAGCTATTTTAATAAAATTAATTTTAACTCCATGAAAATCTAAATTTTTTAATGATTCTGTTATAACCTCGATCATACCTTGAGTATCTGTTTTTAAAACAAAATTTAATATTGAATGAGATACGTTTTCCTGTAATAATTCTTCCATAAAATTTTGTTCTAAATTTTTTTGAAGTTCTTGGTGTTTTTTTTCTTGAGATTTTTGTTGTCTTATCTCGATAATTTGTTTTGCTATTTTTTCATTAGTCGCAACCATTAATAAATCTCCCGCTTGTGGAACTTGTTTAAAACCATAAATAACTACAGGTTGCGAAGGAAAACATTTTTGAATTTTTTCTTGCACGTCATTTTCCAAGGCTTTAACTTTACCGTAAGCATGGCCAGCAACGACAATATCTCCAATTTTTAAAATACCTTGATTAATGATAACAGTAGCTGCGGAACCTTTATTCTTGATCAAACTAGCTTCTAATACAGTTCCTAATACATTTTGTTGGGCCTTAATTATTCTTGGACGTTTATCATTTACTAACAAAATGGTTTCTAATAAATTATCAATACCTTTAGTTTTTAATGCAGATATTTCAATATAAAAAGTATCTCCACCCCATTCTTTAGGAATTAAATTATATTCAGATAATTCTGACATAATACGTTCTTTCTGGTTCGGAATTTTATCTATTTTATTAAGAGCTATAATAATATCAACTTTTGCTTTTTGAGCATGTTTGATAGATTCTAAAGTTTGAGCTTGAACACCATCATCACAAGCTACAACTAAAACACAAATATCAGTAATTTGAGCTCCTCGACTACGCATTTTTGTAAAAGCTTCATGACCCGGACTATCTATAAAAGTAATTTTTTTACCATTATAAATAACTTCGTAAGCACCAATTTTTTGAGTAATGCCTCCCGCTTCTTGATCGACAACACGTGTTTTACGAATAACATCTAATAAAGTGGTTTTACCATGATCTACATGACCCATTATTGTAACGATAGGAGAACGAGTTATTAAATCTTTCGTTGGTGTTTGAGATATAAATTCTTCATTAACTATACAATTATCAATAATATTAATATTCAACTTTAAACCTAATAACTCAATTAAATCTCTTGTTAAAGATTGATGAACTTTATTTTTAATCCCTAATTTTGTAAGCGTCCCTATTAAAAATTTTTCTGAAATTTTCCAAATTTCAGCCAATTCTTTAATAGTATGATTAGGATTATAAATATAATCAATTGTAAATAAATTACCAGATTTATCACCTTGTTGATAATCTTCTTTTTTCTTTTTATTTTGCATATAATTATTTTTTCTCCCTTAGATATTATATTTAACGAATTTTTATATACTAACCGTAAATCTATAAGTTAATGATAAAAAAAATAAATTTTACTTTAAAATTAACAAGATAAATAACATATATAAATTATAAAAATACTTTTTTAATATCATATCTCAATACAATCAAAATCAACAAAAAATTTTCTTAAAAATAACAAGACTAACATTCTTGATTAGTTTTAATTTCAATTTTCCATTGAGTAACCTGAATAGCTAATCTAAGATTTTGCCCTAATTTACCAATAGCTAAAGCGACTTGATCAGCTGCTACAAAAACCAAAGCATTTTTTTTGTCAAAATCTAAATTTATTTGATCCACTTGAGCCGGTTTTAAAGCATTAATTATTAATTTTTCCGTATCTAAGCTCCATTTAAATAAATCTATTTTTTCACCTTTTAAAATATTTAAAATATTTTTAATTCGATGACCTTGTGTGCCAATACAAGCGCCAATAGGATCTATTTGTTTATTATGAGATAATAATCCAACTTTAACTCGACTAGAAGGAATACGAGCAATAGCCATAATTTGAACAATACCATCTTTAATTTCCGGAATAAAATATTTAAATAATTCAATAATAAATTGACTATTAACACGGCTAACTGAAATTTGAAGATTTTTAGGTGTAGTATTTTGAACTCCTGTGATTAAAACAAAAATCTTTTCACCAATATAAAAATTATCATTAGACATTAAATCTTTTTTAAATATCAAAGTCTTAAATTTTTTTTCTAATTCTAAAACAAAAAATTTTAATTTTTCTTCAATTACTTCAGCAATCATTAATTTATTTTCATATTTTTTAAAAAAATTAAAAATATTTTCTCTTTGAAATTTCAATAATTCTTCATTAAATTTATTTTTAAAATCCCGACTACCATAAAAATTAAAATCTTTTTTTGGATCCACTTCAATTTCTAAAATTTCACCTACTTCAACAGAGGAATTAATCTCTTTAGCTTTTTCTAAAGTAATACAATCTTGTTCTTTATTAAGAGAAACATCACATTTTTCATCGACAACTATATATTGTTTATACAAGGTCATTTTATCATAATTCGGTTCAAAACAAACTCGACACTTTTTTAGTTTAAAAGTTTTTTTACAACCAGATATTAAAGCTTTCTCTAAAGCATTAACTACTTGATCAAAAGTTATTTCATATTCTTGTGCTATTTGTTCAATATGTTTTAAAAAATTTTTATTTTGCAAATAAATTACCTCTTTCTATAGAAATATAATTTAGATTATCAATTTTTTTATGATCTTAAAATTAAAAAAGTGGTTATTTTAAAAAACCACTTTTAAAAAAACTAACTCAATGAAATAATAATAAAAATTATGTAAATTTAATTTAAGTTAACGAAAGTTAAATATTTAATTTTTATAATTTTTCAAAAATTATAATATAAAGTAGTTTATCATATTAAATAAATTAAAAAACTAAAATATATATAAAATTTTAAATAAATTTTTTTAAAAAAATTAAAAAAATTAAATGGTACGGATAATGAGATTCGAACTCACAAGAGAAAATTTCTCACATGCCCCTCAAACATGCGCGTCTACCATTCCGCCATATCCGCATTAAAATATCTTTTTTAAGCAAAGATATTTCTATTTTAATAAAATTAATTCTCAACTAAAATCAAATAATAATGCATATTATCATTGTTTTTAATTTTATTAATTTCTAAATCGTTATAATTATTAAATAAAAATTTTTCCAAACCTATCAAAGAATCATGTTTCTCCAATTGTTGATCATAAAAAATAGTAATTAATTGAGTTGTTTTTGTAATCATTTTTTTTAATAATTCAATAATTAAAATTTCTAAATTATTATTTTTTTTAAAAAAAGTAGAATCTAAAAAAGCTTCAAAATCCGAAGAGAAATTTTCCAATAAATTAAAATTTGGATTAAACAAGATTTTACCTACTAAATTATTTTTAATATTATCATTCATATGAAAGATATTTTCGGCATAAGATAACGTTTCATCGAAAGAAACAAGAGCATTATAACCTTGAGCTATATTACTAGTATTAATAATACTAATATTGAAGTTATCAAAATTTTTAATTAAATCACTATTAGCTAATATTTCTTGATTATTCGGCAATACAATAACATCACGGATTTCTAATTTATTTAAAATTTTATTAAAATTGGTCCAAAAAAAATCCCAAATAATTTCTCGTGGTTCAATAATTATAAGATAATCCACTTTAAAATCTTTTTGAAATATTTCGTTAATAATTGTATTCGGAGTAGTCGCTATTAGAACATAATTTTTTTTTAAAATTGAAGTATCATGAGAAAAATTTTGTTCTTGAAGAAAAATTTTATTTTGTTCCTTAATATTATCGATTTTAGATTTAATCAAAAAACCATATTTTAATAAATTAGTCAAAACTAAACCGGGTTTATTAGTATGAATATGTATTTTCAATATTTTTTCATTCAATATAACTATTAAAGAATTACCAAATTTAATAAATTGTTTACGTACTTTAGACAAACTTAATTCATTGGATTGATATAACTGAACTACAAACTCGGTACAATAACAATAAGGAATTTTAGAACTACTACTTATATCAGACATTTCTGTCACCTTATAGTGATCAAAATTTTGTGAAATTTCTTTAGAAAGCGAAAATTCTTTATCAAATTCTTTTAAAAAAAGTTTCGAACCTTGGCAACGCAATAACATACCTTCAAAAAAATAAATTAATCCAGCTGCTCCACTATCTACAACATTAGACTCTTTTAAAATAGGTAATAGCTCAGGAGTTTTTTCTAAAGATTTTTTAGCGTATTTAATGATTTGCTTTAATAATTCTTCAATATTATTAAAAAATTTCTGATCATCAATAGCTTCGAGAGAATCTCGTAAAACAGTTAAAATAGTGCCTTCTACAGGAGAAAATATAGAATCATAAGCTTGTTGATAACCACTAATTAAAGATTGAATAAATTCTTCTATATTAACAAAACTTTTCTTTAATTGAATTAATTTATTAGATAATCCACTAAAAAATTGAGATAAAATAACACCTGAATTACCTTTAGAACTCATAATTAAAGCATTAGCCAAAACACGAGAAACTTCAGTAATAGAATTTTCATTCAAATAATAAATATGGCGAATACCTTCAACCATAGTCATATACATATTAGTGCCTGTATCACCATCAGGAACAGGAAAAACATTTAAATTATTTATTTTTTGACAATTTTTTTTTAAATTAATAGTGCCATTGATAACCATTTCTTTAAAAAGAAGACCATCTATAGTTTGTTCTGATATTGACATTACTCTAAAATCCTTTTTTCTAAACATGATGAAAAAATAAAAAATCAGATTTTTTTAATTTACAAAAAACAATTATTTTTTTATAAAAGAATTTAAAGTTAAATTAAATAAATTTTATCATTTTTTAAATTAAAACGTAAATTGAAAAATAATTATTTTATTGAATTTAAATTTGATTTTTATTTTCCAAAAAAAATAATAATATTCATATTTAAAATTATAAATAAATATTAACAGTAATATATTACAATAAATATATTTTTTTGTCTAAAAATTATAAGATATCCGCTTTTAGTTATATAGATTATAACAAATATTTGATTTAATATATATTTATATGTAAAAAACTTCCAAAATAATATTAAAATTATTAATAATGGTTTTAAAATAACTATTTTATTTAGAAATGATAAATTAAAAAAATAGATACAACTTTTATATCTAATAAATCATTTAAAATTAAAAATTTTTTAGTTATTCCAATAATTTATTATCAAAATAATTTAAAAAAATAATCTAAAAAATTAAATATATTATTAAACAAATTAAAAAGCGAGTTAGTTGAATGAATTTAAAGTTAATCAAAGATTTTCAAACATTTTTAAAAATTGAACGTAATTATTCAACATCAACAATAATCAATTATACTTCTGACTTAAAAGAATTTGTATTATTTTGTAATCAAAAAAAAATAGATTTCAATATTCATGAATTAAAAAATCCCATTTTATCTCGTCTATTTTTAGTCCACTTAACTTCAAAAACAAACCAAAATACAACTATTAAAAGAAAAATTTCTACTTTAAGAACTTTTTATAATTTTTTAAAAGATCAACACAATATCAAAACTAATATATTCAAATCATTACCAAATATTAAAATAAACCATAAAATACCCAAAATTATAGAACCTAATAATATACAAAAATTATTAGATTCTATAAAAATAGACAATAATATAACAAATTACCGAAATTATTTAATAATAGATTTACTTTATAGCTGCGGTTTAAGAGTTCAAGAACTAGCCAACTTAACTATTAATAACATAAACCTTTCTGCTAACCAAATTTTAATTAATGGTAAAGGTTTTAAAGAGAGATATATTCCTTTACACCAAAAACTTTCAAATATGTTAAAAAATTACATAATTAACATAAGACCTAAGTTAACTAATAATAAAGAAATATTGTTTTTAATTACAAATCAACATGGTAATAAAATAACTACTCGAGGTATAAGTTTTATTATTAACAAAATATGTCTAAATAACAAATATAAAATCAAAATATCTCCGCATATGTTTAGGCATGCTTTTGCTACCATTTTATTAAATAACGGAGCAGATTTAAGAATAGTACAAGAACTATTAGGACATAATCATTTAAAAACAACTCAAATTTACACTTATATTTCTGATACTAATTTACAAAAAAAATTTATCCATTATCATAATAGAAACAAATTAAAAAAATAAAAAAATCCATTAATTTCACAAAGAAAGAGAAAAAATATAACATGTCAAATAAAAGTTTTTTTGAAGTCGTAAGTTATTATAAAAAAAATAATATTCAATTACCTCAAAGACAAACTCAATATAGCGCAGGATACGATTTAGCAGCTGCTCTAGAAATAAATATTTCACCACAACAAATAGCAATAATACCCACAGGCTTAAAAATATTTTTACCTCCAAATCAAGTTTTACTAATTTATGCTAGATCTTCTTTATTTATTAAAAAAAAATTAATGTTGACTAATAATGTAGGAGTAATAGATAGCGACTATTATAACAACATTGAAAATGAAGGACATATTTTAATTCCATTATACAATTTTTCTAATCAAATTATTACTATTCATAAAAACGAAAGAATTGCTCAAGGAATATTACAAAATTTTTTACTTACTAAAAATGATAATAACGAAAACAAAATTCGAAAAAATGGCTTTGGTAGTACTTAATAATTTTTACTAAATATAATTGTCAAAATATACAAAATATGTTAAAATGTTAAGGTTAATAAAAAAAAATACGATTAGGAAATTAGGGTAAAATATCAAAAAAATATAATACCCTTTTTTAATTATGAAATTTTAATAAGAATAAAAAATTCCAAGATAAAAAAAGGAGTAACTTAAAATAAAATAAATATGGGTAATGTAACAAATATTAAACAATTATTAGAAGCTGGTATACATTTTGGCCATTCAGCAAAAAAAACACATTATAAAGCTAAAAAATATCTTTTTTGTTTAAAAAATGATGGCATTCCTACAGTAAGAAATAAAATTCATATTATAAATTTAAAAAAAACTGTAGAACATATCGAAATTGCTTATAAAAAAATTGTAGAAATAGTTGCTTCAGGCGGCAAAATTCTTTTTCTAGGTACCAAAAAACAAATACAAGATATCATAAAAACAGAAGCTCAAAGATCGCAACAATACTATGTCAATCAACGTTGGTTAGGAGGTATTTTTACAAATTTTAGTACCATTACCCAAAGAATTAGTTATTTATTAAATCTTTATAAAGAAGAAGAAGAAGGATTATGGAATTATTTAACTAAAAAAGAAATAGCTAAACTAACTCAAAAAAGAAATAAATTAGAAAAAATCTTGGGCGGTATTAAAAATATGAACAAACTACCTCAAGCTATTATTATAATAGATACACAAAAAGATGCTATAGCTATTGCAGAGGCAAGAAAATTAAATATTACTATTTTTGGAATTATAGATAGTAATTGTGATCCAGATTTAGTAGATTATGTAATTCCTGCTAATAATGATGCTATTAAAGGAGTAAAATTAATAACTTCTATTTTAGCAAATGCCGCTTTAGAAGGCATAAAATCAACCAACAAAACAAATGAATCAGATAAAATCATCCCTAATCTAGCCAAATAATTTTATACTTAATTAAAATTAATATTTTTAAAAATAATAAATTTAATTTAATATATTAAAAAATAAAAAAATAATTTTTTTAGAATTTATTATATATAAAAAATAAATAAAATAAAAGAGTTTGTTAAATAAATATGAAACCCGAAATGATAGAAAAAATTAAAAAATTAAGAGAAATTACTAATTTTAGTATATGTGACTGCGCAAAAGCTTTAACAAAAACTCAAGGCAATATAGAAGAAGCCATTGAATTATTAAATAAAGAAAAATATATTGAATATCCAGAAATATTCGATGAATCATTGACAGAAGGCGCAACCCATGTAGCCTGTAACAAAAACAAAGCTGTAATATTTGAACTCAATATAAAAACAGATTTTGCAGCACAAAATATACAATTTATAGAATTAATTAAAACAATAGAAAAAATTTTATTACAAGTTCCTGATAATATTAAAAAATTAAATGATTTTTTAAATTATAATTTTCAAGGAAAAACAGTAAAACAAATCATAAGTCAAAAAATGACTATTTTTCAAGAAAAAATAAGATTGAAACGTATACAAATTGTTTACAAAAAAACTGAAGAAAGTTTTGGTTACTATAAGCATCAAAATGGTAAAATTTCAACTTTAATACATTTAACAAAACCTTGTAAAAATGTTGAAAAGCATTTGCCTATTCACATTACAGAATCAAATCCACAATCAAAAGAAATTTTATTACAACAAGATATGTATAATGATTCTAAAATTAAAGTTCAAGAATATTTGAAAAAAAATAATACAAATATTATTATTTTTTACCGTTTTGCTTTAAATAATTAACAAAAATAAACTTACAAAAATCTATTTTAACGAAATAATTATTAATCGGATATTGTAAAACATTTTATTTTGTTAACTAAAAGATCATAAAAGTTAAAATTTTGAAACAAAATATATTTAACAATTTATAAAAATATATAATTTTTATTAAAATAGGGAGTTATAATGTTAAGCAAAATTCTTTTAAAATTAAGTGGAGAAGCGTTAAAAGGAGAAAAAGTAACTATTGATCCACAAAAAGTAAAAGAAATTGCTAAAGAAATTAAAGAAATTAAAGAATTAGGTGTACAAATTGTTATCATTATTGGCGCAGGTAATATTTGGCGAGGAATAACTGGACAAACTCTCGGCATGAAAAGAGATCAATCAGATTATATGGGGATGTTAGGTACTATTGTAAACGCTTTAGCTTTACAAGATGCTTTAGAAAATTTAAATATTGAAACTCGTGTAATGACATCATTTCAAGTACTTGCAGTAGCCGAACCTTATATCAAAAAAAGAGCTGATCATCATTTAGATAAAAAACGTGTTATCATTTTAAGCGGAGGTATCGGAGTACCTTTTTTTTCTACAGATACTGCAGCCGCTTTAAGAGCCGCTGAATTAGGTATTAATATAATTTTAATGGCTAAAAATAATGTTAAAGGAGTTTATACATCCGATCCTAAACATAACCAAAAAGCAATTTTTTTAGAAAAAATAGAACATAAAGAAATTATATCTCAAAGACTAAATGTTATGGATATAACAGCCGTTTCTTTATGTTGGGAAAATAGAATAGATATTATAGTTTTCGATATGAATCAAAAGGGTAATATTAAAAAAGTAATTTTAGAAGAAAAAATAGGAACTTTAATCACTTCTAAGGAGAATTAAAATGCAAGATTATAATCAACAAATAGAAATTTTACTAAAAGAAATCGATGAGAAAATGAACTCTCAAATTAAAGCTATGAATGAAAAATTCAAATATATAAGAACCGGAATTGCTAATCCGCAAATATTAGATAAAGTTTATATAGAATATTATAACCAAACACAACCTTTAAGACATTTTAGTTCTATTTATGTAGTCGAAGGTAATCAATTACATATCAAACCTTTTGATACCAATTTAATCACAAATATTAAAACAGCTATTTTAAAATTAAATATAGGGATAAATCCTAAAGTTGAAAATAATATTATAAAATTAATTTTTCCAAAACCTTCCGAGGAACAACGTATTCAATTAACATATAAAATTAAACAAAATGCAGAAGAAGCTAGAATTGGTATTCGAAATATCAGAAGACAAACTAACGACAAAATTAAAAAAATAAAACTTAATCAAGACTTGGAAACAACAATAATCAAACAAATACAAACAATTCACGATAGATTTATTAAATTAATAGATGAATTAACCAATCAAAAAAATAAAGAATTATTAAAATATTAACAAAGATTTTATAAAATAAATATGAGTCTGAATATTAAAAAAATAAAAAAAAAAATATATGTAGGAATAACAATACTAACAATAACTATTATATGGTTAAGTATTTTAATATATATAGATAAAAATCAAAAAACAGATTTATTAATTTATAATGGTATTTTATTCCTTATAACATTTATTTATTTATCGTTTCGTGAAGTCATTAAAAAGATCAAAATACCAAGTTACCCAAACCAAATAATAAAATTTAACAATAAAAAAAATATATCTAATTTATTATTTTTTTTTATCTTTAATATTGTTTATGGATTCTATTTAATAAAAATAATTTTAAAACATTTATACCATCAACAAATTATTAAAATACAAAATCGTCCTATCTTGCATAATTATATTAAAAAAATTTTTTTCTTAAATAATATAAATTTAAACAATAATTCCAATAATTCAATAATATTATTTATATTTTTAATGATCATTTGTTTTTTATATATTTATTTTATAAATCAAAAAAAATTTAAAACAATTCAATTAAGTTATACATTAAATTATCTAATAATAATAAAAGTATTATGTTTTCTCATATCTAATATGAACAATTTTATAATGATTAATATACCTTTATACATCATTTTTTGTTATATATTTTTTTTTATATATAAAAATAATTATCTTGTATATAATGAATTATTTAAAAATATAGCTATTTTTATATACATTTTATTAGGAAGCATTTCTATATTTAGTTTAATGTTAATTAATCCAAAAATAATCTTATATTTATTTATTATTACTATTTCAAGTGATAGTTTTGCATTTTTAGGAGGAGTTTTTTGGGGTAAAAAACTATTGTGTCATGATATCAGCCCAAACAAAACTAAAGAAGGATTTATTTGCGGGATATTATTTACTATTATAATTATTAACACTTTTTTTAATGTTATGAATAAAATATCGTATTTTATAGTTTTATTAATATTAACCATTATAAGTAGTATAATTTCCCAAATAGGAGACCTTATAGTTTCTAAATTTAAAAGAAATTTAGACATTAAAGATTTTAGCAACTTCATTCCGGAGCATGGAGGTTTATTAGATCGTTTTGATTCTATTCTATTTTTATCTATCTTTATGATATTAATAATAATAAATCCTTGGTCACAATTAATTCATCAATTATTCTATATAATTTAATAATCTACACAGATATAAATCAAATAATTAAAAAATTTTTTAATATAAGTTAAAAAATAATTGAATAAATGTTATATTAAACTATTTTAAATATATATTATTAGCTATTATCATGAAATATTTTTTATTTTTTTATATTATTCAAAAATATAAATCATTAAAAATCAATAAATATTTAAAATATATCAATTAATTCCACAATTATGAAAATTTTTTTATTTTGGCACATTTTAATAAATAATTATATATTATATTTATTAAAAAAATTTAAAAATCACTATTAAATGTTTTTAAAAAACATCAAAAATACATTAATGTACTATCTTTTATGATGTACCGCACTAAACCCTTATTTTGTTACAATTAGTTATCATATTCATCATGGCCAAAATCATTTTTAGTCCCTTAAAATCTTATCTTTTCTCGTGAAAAAAACTTATTTAATGTATTAAAAGTTGTTGAATAAAATTTTATCGTTACTAGTTTTTTTCAAGACAAAAGAGAAAATTATTTTACTGCTTCACTTTTATTTATTAGTAAAGCAAAAAAAGTTAAAAACTCATGAAGAAAATAAAAAAATATTTTTATTAGTTCTAAAACTTACCGAAGGTGCTAAAATAGTTCTATATT
>JAUZIB010000003.1:0-54802 GCA_032887715.1 Candidatus Phytoplasma australasiaticum | reverse complement strand
ATCTTTAGGGTTGGAAACTTCTTTTTGTTTATGGATTAATTCTTCGATGATGATTGATGATTGATTGTTAAATGATCATGTTCTTAACGATTTTAATCATTAGTTATTTGCTGTTGATAATCTTTTTATCCGCTTCGAGTTTCGCGAAATTATAGTTGATACGGGTATAAATAGAATTATAAGTTTCTTGAGATATCATTTGCAATGTGCCATCGGGATGAAAAAAGAGTTCTTGGGCTAAATGAATTATACGGTGGGGTTTATGAACGGCGAAACCTACTTTGGCAATAGTTACTGCCACTTTTTTTGATTTTTTTTATCCCAATCATCTAAAGCGGTTTTAGCGGCTTCCGCGCCCACACATAAAATACATAATTGTTCTTTTTTTCATGCCAATTAATTTTATTTTTTCATCCACTTCTTCAATGTTTTTTAGATTTCGGCGCAACGTTATTATACAGATTGAATTTGATTGAATATTGTTTTTTCTCCTTCGCTTGAATCTTTTAATCTTTCTTCTAAAATTATTTTGTAATTTTCAGCACAAGTTAACATATCTTGGTATTTTCTTTGGGTTGCTTAATCTTATTTAGTTAAAACGCGGGGTGATATTTAAATTTTTAAACTATTTTATAAACCAACAGATAAATGAAGTTCAATTAATTGAGAACTTACCCGCATATTTTTTTTATTTTTTAAAAAAAATAAAAATAAAACTTTTCTTTCCATATTATGCCTTTGCCAAAATAAATTAAAAAAATAAAAATAAGAACTCTTGTTTATTTCGTTTAAAAAACAAAAAAGATCAACTAAGAAAGTTGATCTTGATCATAATTAACAGATTATTAATTGTAATACTTTCGGGGGTGCAATGCGTACTACCTAATAAAATAGTATCAATAAAGCTTATTACATAATCTTTGTCGAACATAATTAAATTAAACTATTTAGAAAAAGGTTTTGTATACTGTTAATCCTGTGTTTAAAATTATAGTTTAATATTATGATTTTTAAATAACAATTTTGAATAATATCCAATGTTCGCAAAAGTTTAGTTTCTTGATCAAAAACAGTTATTGACGTATACACTAACTACTTCATTAATCCTATTGAATAAAAAATAAATTACTATATTTTTCTTTCATTCCTATAAAAGTAATTAATTTTATTCTCAGAAAGACGTATTATCCTTGTACCTTTAAGATTATCCAAGTTACTCTAAATACTACCTTAACCTTAATCCGTTAGAAGTAGTTACCTTTTAGTTAAACAGCGATTAGATTCCAGGTTTTCTTTCGTTGAAAAACTATCCAATATATCGATATAATATGGATATACTCTGAACTACTCGGTTATAATAGTTTTCAAGATAAGTTAACTTATTGCACCTTCTTAACTTCTTAAGTCGTTTCAGGCTTATCCCTGTGAACGATAATTCTTCTTAACTAACTACTGCTAGCTATCTCAACCCATTTTAATAACTGTTGTAATACACTATTATTTAGTATTAATTAATAATTATGATTCTTTTTCAGTGTTTATCAGTACTGATAATCATTAAAATCACAGTATATTTAAAACTTTTTAATACCATAAATTAAATAATTATAATAAAATTAAATTTAACTAAAAAATTATAAAAAATAATATAAGTATAGTTTTAAAAATTTTAAATTAATAATTATTTATTAATTAAAATATAAATGAAAATAAAAAATTTTATATTAATCATTATTAATTTTTATTAAAGATAAAAAATCGTTCATATAACAATAATTATACTCTTTGAAAATTCATTTTTTTCAAAGCGCGTGCGGAAACAAAAACTTTTTGAATTTGCCCTTTATCATTTATAATACGAACTTTCTGTAAATTAGCTTTCCATTTCCTTTTAGTAGCATTCATAGCATGACTACGTTTATTACCACATAAAACAGCTTTACCTGTTAAATAACATTTCGCCATTTAATATTCACTTCCTTTTCCTATTTATATTAAATTATCGAAAAAATGATAATATTCTGTTTATAAGAGCAAATCCTAATAATTTAATTTTTTTTGTCTCTAAATTTATTACATTTATATAATAAAATAACGAAATCCGTAAATAAAGAAATCAAAATTATATGAAAAGAAAAAGCTAAAGGCCACTCGTATTTTTTATCCAATTTAAAACGAGTTAAATATTCTACTTCCTGAAAATTTTGAATTAGATTTAAAGAAGCCAATACAATAGTTCCTAAAGCAACTAGAATTGATACCATAGAATTTTTGATGAAAATATTTATAAAACACATAGAACATACAAACATAAACAATATAATAAAAAAAATTGTAAATTTAGAATTGACTATTAAAATATTACAAGAATATAAAAAATTCATGAGAACAAAAACAAAACAAACGCATATTAAAGCAACCATAAAAACAGGTAATAAACTAAAATTCGTTACATCCATTATAACAAATAAACTACCAATAGAAATACCTTCGAATAGAGCATATGCAATAGAAACTGCACGTAAACTATTATATTTGGCAAAACTACCATAAATAATTAATCCAATACACACAATAGTTGAAGACGAAAGAACAAAAACAGAAAATTTTACAGGATTAAAAAATATTGATGAATTAGATATGAAATAAAAACTCAATATACCAAAACAAAAACTAATTAAAAGTAAAAATAAAGTTTTAATTACAACGCCCGTTCTATTAGCATAATAATTTGTAAAATAATTATTTTCTTTTTGAGATTTAGAAACATTAATCATATTAGCTAAAATAAAATTTTTTTTATTTTTAATCATGCTGATATAAATATTAAAAACCTTTCTATTTAATGTTTATTTATAAATAATTAAATATTAAAATACCAACTAAAAATCATTTAGATACAGCAATAAAAACTAAATCAAATATTAGATTTTATAGATATTTAACTTTTTAGTCGAAAACATATGTAAAAGTTTTTTTATATTAAATGAAAATTATAAAATCCTAAATAATGATAATGCAACTGTGCAAATTATAACATTTTTTTTAATTCAAATTATCAAAAAAATTTTAATTTTTAAAATTTAATTAACAAAAAATTAATTTTTATTTAGTTAATATAATTAGTTAATAAGTTAAAATCAAAAATGTCTTATCATTAAAATTTCGCTAATATAACAACATACTACAACATTAACTAAAAAATTATATCATATAATATTAAAAGTTTTAAAATAATGTTTTTATTTTATTAAAACAAATTTTTTTAATTAATCCAAAAAGAAAAAATATTATAAATTGACTAATTTCATAAATTTCAAGTATTAAATTAGAATAGCACTATCATTTGTAAATTTAATTATATTTTTTTATTTATAAATAAAAAAAGGAAGGCTATTTGTTAAATAGCCTAATTTATATAATACAAAATAACTTTTATATCAAAAAAAGAATCAGTTCTTTTTCAGTTAATTAAATATTTTTTTTAACAGGGAAATAATCCATTTTTACCGATTTCCACTCGCCTTCAGGTGAACGCTGATACACACTTTCTTCTAAATGTTGTTTAGTGTTAAAATTAACATAACATTTAAGTCTTAAATTTTTATCAGAACCTTCATAAATAATATTAATATTACCTTTTTCATCTACGCCATCTAAATAACCTAAAAATTTAAATTCAATATCAATTCCATTAATTTTTCTAAATAAATTAGTTGGTATACTAGTATTTTCAATATTTTTTTGAGGTTTATTAATATATTTGGATAAATGTGATTCATTGGAATAATTATTTAATGCTTTTTTGTTAGTATATAATTTAAATGCAAAAGTTACAATGGATATTAAAGTAAAAAACAAAAAAATAATTAATAAAAACAATATAAAACCAGACAAATGATTTATTTTTTTAGATTTTAAAATCATTTTTTTCAACCTCTTATCTCTCTACAATATATTTTATTTAAAAATTAAAAATAAAAATAATTATTGCTTTTTTAATCATTATTGCATAGATAAGATATCTAGATATATAATTAATATAAATTTTATTTAAAGAATATTTTTAAAAAATAATTTCTTTTTTTATAAAAATGATCAATAAAATGATAGTTTTATTCGTTTTTATTTTTTATTATTTAAAAAGAATAATTTTACAAATTAAAAAGAAATTTTTTTTGAAATATTTCATAAAAATTTATAAATTTGAGAACAACTAAATTATACCATATTTATAATTTAATAATCCTAAAAATACCTTATAAAAAACCAAATTTTTTTTAAAAATAAAACAACTAATTATAATTTATAAAGCACGTAAAATATAATCTATTGAATATTTTTCTTTCAATAAACATCAAAATATGTGATAAAATTATCAAATGAAAATCAATTAATAACTTAAATATAAAATTATAAAATTAATATATTATTCGGTTTGACATTAAAATAAATATGTGTTAAAATTAAGTTAAAAATTGTTATAGTGATGATCTTTAATTTAGTTAACTATACAAGTTATACGGATATCATAAATGTTCTTTACATCTTGCAAAATTAAAAAAATTGTTTAATTATATTAAAAAAATAAAATTTTTGCAAATTTGAAAGAAATATTAATCTAACATATTTTTATAATTTTAATATTTATAAAGCAAAATAAACAATTATTTTAAAAATCGAAAAAAATATAATTAATTTTAAAAATATTTTGTATATTAAATAAATATAAAATTTTACCTATAAACATAGTATTTAGAAAGGTTATATTAAATTTAAACAAATTAAATTTAGACTTAGATTAAGAATGATAAATTTTTTACCCAATAAAAATCGTAATTGGTTTATATTTATGCTTTTTTTCACTATAATAACTATTTATATTATTTTTTATGCAATGTTTGTATATCCTCGTAATAACACAGATAAAAAAATAATTATTACTTCTACGACTAATTTACTAAATGATTTAGTTAATCATTTAATAGGAAATGTTGATGAAAAGGAAAATCCAAAAGATAAAAAATATCAAAAAATTAATAATATTAAAAATTATGTTTTAATGGGTCCCGGAGTCGATCCTCATAATTATAAAATGAAACAATCCGATAGAATAGCTATAAAAAAAGCTAATTTGATTATAACTAACGGATTACATTTAGAATCTAAAATGACAGACTCATTTTCTTTAATAGCTCCTAATTCTAACATATGGTCCGCTTCTCAAGCTATTAAAAATGATCAATTGATTATAGACGAAAAAACAGGTCAAAAAGATCCTCATATTTGGTTCAGTATCAATTTATGGCAACAAGTTTTAAAAAATCTAAAAGAACAATTACAATCAAAATTATATAAATCACAAGATCTCGCATCACTAGAAAACAATTTTAATTTATACACAGAACAATTAAATTATTTAAAAAAATATACTAAAAAAAATTTCGAAAATAGAGAAATCATACTCATTACAGCTCACGATGCCTTCTCTTATTTAGCTAAAGAAAATAAATTTAAAGGATTATATTCTATACAAGGAATATCAACACAAACCGAAACCTCTCCTCGTGATATCGAAAAAATAGCTAAAATTATAACAAAATACCAAGTAAAAGCTATTTTTATAGAATCATCAGTTCCACATAACTATCTTGATAGTTTAATAGAAGCAGTAAAAAATCATAAACCTAATTTTAAAATAAAAATTAGTGACCAAGAATTATATTCGGATTCATTAGGTACCGAAGAAGATCCAAATTATAAACAATTACCGGAAACAAATCAATATTTTAAAATGTCTAGTTATATAGGTACTTTTTTACATAATATTGATATTATTAGTCAGGAGTTAAAATAAAATGAAAACACAAGAAATAGCTATTCAAATAAAAGATTTAACTGTTTCTTATCAATACCAAAAACCTGTTCTTTGGGATATAGATTTAGAAATTATAAAAAGTTCTTTTACCGCTATACTAGGTCCTAATGGAGCTGGTAAATCAACTTTAATTAAAACTTTAATAGAACTTATCCCAAAAATTTCAGGAGAAATTTTATTTTTCGGACAACCTTATAAAAATATACAAAAAAAAATAGTTTATGTACCACAAAGAAATGAAGCTTACTGGAATTTCCCGACAACAGTTTTAGATATAGTTTTAATGGGCAGATATGGACATCTAGGATGGTTTAAAAGGCCAACTGAAAAAGATCAAAAAATCGCTATTCAAGCATTAAAACAAGTAGATATGTTAGCTTTTAAAGAATGTCAAATTTCAGAATTATCCGGAGGGCAACAACAAAGAGTTTTTTTAGCAAGATCTTTAGCGCAACAAGGAGAAATTTATCTATTAGATGAACCTTTACAAGGCATTGATTTACAAACAGAAAAAAAAATAATTTCTATTTTGAAAACATTACAAACAGAGGGAAAAACAATTATCTTAATACATCATGATTTAAATACAGTTAAAGAATATTTTGATCATATTGTTTTACTTAATTTATACAAAATAGCTAGCGGTAAAACTACAAAATGTTTTACATCCGATAATATTAATCGAACTTTTCAAAATAATCCAAAAGGACGGAAAATAAACGAAATATTATGAATATTACAGAATTCTGGAACTATACCAATATTAAACTATTAACAGGAGCTTCTTTATTAGGTTGCGCTTCAGGAATCATAGGTATTATTATGATTTTTCGTAAACAATGTTTGTTGGGCGATACTATTGCGCACACTATTTTACCTGGTATTGTAGTAATGTATTTATTAACTCAAAAAACAAATGAATGGGTTTTATGGATAGGTGCTATTATATCTTCAATCATAACTATAGGATTAATAGAATTAATCAAAAAATATTCCATTTTGCCGATAGATGCGATTTTATCGCTAATTTTATCTTCTTTATTTGGATTAGGTAATATTTTAATAGCTATAGCTCAAAAAATATCTTCTAACAATAAAATTGCCGTTTTAGAAAAATTTATATTGGGGCAAATAGCTCTTATTTCCTATAATAATGTTATCTATATAACTATAGTGACTATTATCACTAGCGCCATTATTATTTTTTTATGGAAAGAATTCAAAATATTTATTTTCGATTCTATCTTTACTCGCAGTATTGGTTTTAATATTAAATTAATTAATTTTATTCTAAATATATTATTAATTAGCATTATTATAATTAGTTTGAAATTAATGGGGGTTATTTTAACTAGCTCATTTATAACTTTACCCGGAATAATTTCTTTACAATTTAGTAATAAACTTCATATCAACGCTATCTTATCAGCTATAATAACTGCTATTGTTAGCTTAATAGGTATTTTTGTTAGTTACCAAATACCCAATATACCTACAGGACCTATTATTATAATAATTACCAATATTTTAATCATAGCTACATTTTTATTATCACCAAAAAAAAGTTTAATAACTAAATACTTCCGACATAAAAAATATCTAAAAAATCTCCAAAAATTCAAATCATTAATTAATATTTATTTAAAAAATACATGTAATAAAAAAATTAATTTAGAAAAATTTTTATTCCAACAAAAATATCTTATTTATATAAATAAACAAATTATGATTACTTCTAAAGGCGAAAAGATCATTCAAAAATTAATTAATAAGGAAATTTAAAACATGATGATAAAATATTTAAATCAAATCGCCAACAAATTTGAATGGGATGTATTTTTAATTTTAACTCTAACTTCATTAGCTTTAGCTAGTTTAGGTGTTTTTTTAGTATTAAAAAAAATGACTATGACAGTAGATGCTATTAGCCATACTGTATTATTAGGTATCGTATTAGCTTTTTTAATAACTGGCAATTTAAATTCGCCATGGTTAATGGTAGGAGCTATTTTAATTGGTTTAATTACTGTTATTTTAATAGAAATACTAAAAAAACATGCTCAAATTTCATCAGACGGAGCTATTAGCATAATTTTAACATTTTTATTTTCCATAGCTATTATTATAATTAGCAACTACACACGTAATGTACATATAGATACAGACGCAGTATTTTTAGGTAATGTAGAATTAATTCACTTAAAACAAATATATAAAATCTTGCCAATTTTAATTCTTAACCTAATATTTATTTTTTTATTTTTTAAAGAAATTAAAATTTTCATTTTTGATCCATGCTTATGTTCATTACTAGGTTTTTCGACAATAATTATTAATTACTTATTAATGACTTTAGTTTCTTTAACAGTAGTTGTTTGCTTCGATATCGTTGGTTCTATTATGGCAATAGCTTGTATGATAGGACCAGCTATGACTGCTATTCTTTTAACATCCACTTTGTGGTCGGGATTTTTATTATCTTTATGGATAAGTTGGATAAATACTAATTTAGGATATTTTTTAGGTATATTATGGGATATCCCTATAGCTAGTTTAATAGCTATTATTACTTTAATACATTTTTTATTAGTTTTAATTTTTGAAAAAAGAAAAGGTATAATCACAACAATTATAAAAAATCACCAACAGAAAAAAAATTTTTTAATATTAAATTTATTAATTCATTTGGAAAATCATCAAAATCAACCATTTAAACAACAATTAAAAATTATACAAAAAGATTTAAAATGGAATAATAAAATTTTTAAACAATGTATAAAAAAAGCTTTTAAAAATAATTATATTGTGCATAATCATGATAAAATCATCATTAGCCCTTTAGGAAAACATTTTATCCAATCCCAAACCACAAGATAATAATTTCCTTTACTTTAAAAACAAAAAATGTTAAAATGAAGTTGTCCATAGATAAAATGATACTGAAGAATAAACAAACATTTAACAAAAAGGGGGAATATTTTTTTGTTAAAATTAATAAAAAATAATATTTTATTATTCTCAGTAAGTTTAGCTTGTCTATTAACCATTTTTACTATTAACAATGCTAAAATATCTATAAAAGCTTACGATAAAGGTCAATACTTCGACGCAGTTGTGTCCGCAAATATAGATAAAAAAGAAAAAATTTTATCTTTAATGCAATTTAATATAATAGAAGATGCTAAAGACGTAATAAAACAACATACAGTTAAAGTAGGATTAGAAGCTTTCATGAATTATCTTTTCCAAGATTATTTTGGTGTTGACGAATGGGATGAAGAAACACAGCAATTCACTCAATTTGACAGTGATGTTAATTTACCAGAAAATTATTTTACAACTATATTACCTGATGAAATAAACAGGGAATTCATACAACCATTATTTCTCCAAATGAAAAAAACGGTAAGTACTTCAATAATAGACCAAATTAAAAACTTTCTTACAACTGATTACATTAGTCAACAAATAACTCGCGCTATAAATTCCTTATCATCTAAATCGTAATCAAATAAATCAATAAAAATAATTTTACAAAAAATTTAAATAAAACTATTTATAGTCTAAAAAGCTATAAATAGTTTTTTTATTTTATTAATATTTTAACTACCTGATATATTCAATAAACCAACATATACACTAGAACTACCAAATCCAGAAATTTGAAATTTAAAATCATTAGCAATATCTTTAATATTGTTTAATAAATCAAAAAAATTACCAGAAATAACAACCATATTAAATGGATTTTTTATAAAACCATCCTTAATACAAAACCCTGAAGCTTGCAAACTAAAAGATCCGCTTATCTCATCTATGCCTGCATGCCAACCCACTATAGAATTTACATAAATACCATCATGAACGACATATAATAATTCTGGTAAAGATTTATTGCCAGATTTCAAATAACAATTACTCATAGCAATAAAACCATTAAAACTATTACCTTGTGGTAATACATTAAAAAGTTTAGCAGTTTGTAAATTATGGATAAAATTGTTTAAAATCCCTTGAGTAATAATATTTTTACTTTGACAAGTGACTCCTTCATCATCAAAAATCGGATTAAAAAAAGCTGTCGATATAAAAGGATCATCTATAATAGTTACTTTAGGATTAGCGATTAATTTACCTTGGCTATATTTATATTTACTCAAATTACGATAAACATATAAAGCGTTGAAAATATTTTGAAAATTTGATAGTAATTCTGCAAACACTTCATTAGAAAAAACTACATGATACAGTTTAGATGGTAAAGTTTTAGCACCAATTTTATTTTCTCCTAATTCTAATAAACTTTTAACATAAATAGACAATTCAAAATCTTCAAATTTTTTTACAGGAAATGATTTAGTAACTTCTTCTTGAGTTTTATTATCACCAAAAATACAATTAGTTTCTAATAAAGCGTAACTATTACATTGTTGCAATTTTAATCCTAAAGAATTAACTATTTTTTGACACCAAAAAATTTCACTATACAACAAATTACATTTTTTAGTAAAATACTGACTAACTAATAAACCTTGATAACATTCTTTCAATAATTTAATTTTATGATCATAAGGTATTGACTCAAAATTAAAATTTTTTTCTAAAATTGTTTTATATTTTTGAGATCCCGAAAACAAAAAATCTTGTTCATTAAAATTTAAAATTTCTATTTTTTGTTTTAAACATTTTAAAACTTTATCTATGAAAACATCATTATCTAAATCATCAATCTTTTCTAAATAAATAGAAGTTTTTTTATTTTTATATAAACCATAAATAAGATAACTAGTTGAATGATTAGCTGTAAATTGTTCTATATATCCATCTTCTAAATTAATATCAAATTTTCGCTGTTCATATATTATAATTTCTAATCCATCTAAGCCTTGTAATTGACTTTTTTGAAACCATTTTTGATAATTCATCATATATTATTACACCTTTTGTTAATCAACTACCACTAACAAGCATTTCTGTTATACGAATAGTTGGTTGACCTAGATCTACTGGAATATCTCCCGAAATGGATCCGCAATAACCTTGCACTAATTGAACATCTTTACCAACGCGATCAATTTTAAACAAAATATCTTGTCCTTTACCAATCAACATCATACCTTTAATAGGTGTTGTTATTTTACCATTTTGAATTAAATAACCAACATTTACCATAAAATTAAATTCTCCTGTATTTGGATCAACAGTTCCACCTCCCAAATATTTAGCATAAAAACCATAATCAGTTTCTTGAATAATTTTTTCCGGATCATGAGGTCCTGCAGAAATATAAGTAGAATTCATACGCGAAGTAGGCGAATACTTATAAGATTCTCGTCTACCAGAGCCTGTAGATGGCATATTTAATTTATAACCATTACGCATATCAACTAAATAAGATTTCAAAATACCATCACTAATTAAAAGGTTTTTTTGCGTTAAATTACCTTCATCATCAATTTTAGTAGCTCCCCAAGCTTCAAATATATTACCATGATCAAACGCAGTAACAAGAGAAGAAGCTATTTTTTGACCAATTTTATCACAAAAAGGCGATAATCCTCTAGCTACTGATGTTGCTTCTAAAGAATGCCCACATGCTTCATGGAAAATAACTCCACCGGAACCATTATTAATTACAACAGTCATCTTTTGAGCTTTAATTGATTGTGCTGATAACATTTCAACAGATTGTTTGGCTACTTGTTGAGATATTTCTTGCAAATCTAAAGAATTTAAAAAAAATCCAGTAGATCCTTTACCAAAACTTCTACTAAACTCTTGTATATTAGATTCGTTTTGTGCAACAGAAGTTAAACTCAAGTTAACATAATAACGATTGTCGTAACGAGAAATACCTCGACTATTAATTATCCAAACTTTTTGACATTTATCTTCTAAATTAACTAAACTTTTAATTACGAGAGAATCTGTTTGACGAATTACACGAGAACAATATAACATTTTTTCAATTTTTTGTTGCCAAGTAATATCATCCAAAGTTTTTTGCGATATATTTTGTTCAAAATCAAAATTTTTTGATAAAATTTTATTTTTATTTTTTAATAAAGGTTTATATTGCAAAATTAAATCTATAATATGTTGATAAATTATTTTATTAGTATACAAATAAATTTCTTGATGATTACTTAATAATCGAATACCTAAACCATAAATATGATGTTCTCGCGAACCCACTACATTTTGATCAATAACTTTCCATAAATTAGAAGAAGTATCCTCAAAAAAGAATTCAACAAAATCAATACCTTCGCCTAAAGATAAATTAAAAATATTTTTAATTTCTTCGATATTTAACATGTAATATTTTTTCTTCTTTCATATACTAAATTTTATATAATAATGGTATTTTATTATGAAAAACTAAAAAGTTTCAAAAAATAATTATTTAATTAATTTCAAATTTTAATTTTTTAACATTCGTAAACCATTTAAAAGAACTAAAATAGTGCTAATTTCATGCAAAAAAACCGCAAATGGTAAAAACAAATTAGTAAAAAAATTACTAATAGTTAAAATAATAATAATACTAATTGCAAAAATCATATTTTGACAAACTATATTATTCAATCTAACAGCTACTTTATGAGTCTGAATAATTTTAATTAAATTATTTTTCATCAAAATAATATCTGCAATATCTGCAATTGCATCTACACCTTCTTGCAAAGCAATCCCTACATCAGCATTAGCCAAAGCAAGAGCATCATTAACGCCATCTCCTACCATGGCTACATCTGTGTACCTTATTTTCAACTCTTTAATTTTTGCTAATTTATCTTCTGGCAAACATTCTGCAAAAACATAATCCATATTTAAACACTTTGCTACATTTTGAGCTGTTTTATAATTATCACCAGTTAAAACAACTGTTTTAATATTAAGATCTCGAAAATAATTTATTATACTAGAACATTCCGGACGTAAAACATCAAAAATCGCCATAACCATTACAACAGTATTATCACAACTAAAATAAAGCACAGTATACCCATCTTCTAAAAATGATTGTATTTTTGTTTCCAATTCTGAAGAAATTTCATTATTCACACAATAACTCTTTAAATCACTATATTTAGCTACTTTATAATGTTTACCTTGATAAAAAGACTCAATGCCAATTCCAATCAAATTATTTACTTCTATATCAGAATAATCCTTATTAAAATTTTCTTCAGTAACAAAAAAACCTTTTAAATATTTTTTAATAGATATAGCTAAAGGATGATTAGATTTCTGTTCCATATGATAAAAAATAGATAAAAATTTATTTTTTTCATCTTCATTCAAATAATTATCAAATAAACATTCTTTAACTATAGGTTTGCCAATCGTTAAAGTTCCGGTTTTATCAAAAACAATAGCTTTAATATTAGCTAAAAAACTCAAAGCATTGCCATTTTTTAATAAAATTCTTTGTTTAGCTAAATAAGAAACAGCAGATAAAGTAGCTGGAATATCAGCCACAACCAAAGCACAAGGGGAAGCGACCGTTACAAAAACTATAATTTTTTCAAAAATTTTATTAAACGAATAATATTCCAAACCTTTAATAATATTAATTAACGGTAAAACCAATAAAATTAAAAAAGATATTAACAACACACCTTTTACATAAATTGGTTCTAAACGTTTAATTAAAGTTGCTTTTTTAGAAACATTATTCTTTAACTCGTTAGATAACTTAATAATTCTAGAAAACAAATTCTGATCCGCATTAGCAGTAATTCTAATAACTAAAGTATTATTAAGATTAATATTGCTACCATAAACCTTATCACCCTTTTTTTTATCAACAGGTATACTTTCTCCAGTAATATTCGATTCATCAACACACGAGTTACCTGAAACTACTATACCGTCAGAAGGGATTTGATCACCACTTAAAACAATAACTTCATCTCCAATATTCAATTTTTCTACTTCTATTAATTGAAAATTACCTTCACTATCTCTTAAACGTGCCTGTGTAGGAGCGATTTTTAAAAGGTTTCGAATTTCTTTATGACTTTTAGTTTCTATATATTCTTCTAAAAAATTAGAAATTGCAAAAATAATAATTAATAAAATAGCTTCATTAAAATTATGTAAAAAAACAGCTCCCAAAGCACCCAATAACATTAAAATATGTATATTTGGGGTAAATTTACGTTTTTGCTTTGTAGTATGATAAGTATCTAATAAACCTTCGATAATAACATGATAACCTGTACAACTCAAAATTAACAAAGTAATTATTTGTTTAAATAATAAAGACTCGTGATCATTCAAATTAAAAGCTTTAAATACTACTACAGGAACAAAACAGAAAAAATACAAAAACAAACCCCAAATAAAAAGTAAAAAATGCTTGCAATTATTATTGTAACCCGAGTCAAAATGTTTTTTAGCATCTGAATTAGTGTTATAAATATTATCATGTTTTTTCAAAATATATACCATCAACCCCTATAAAATGTGATAGAAAAATATATAAACTTAAAAATTAATTTATATATTTTTCTAATTTTTGCAACAAAAAATAATTAAAATAAATATTTTCGAATATGATTTTTAAATATAAATCTAAATTATAAAATCAAAAAATCTTATCAATTTGTGTTTTTTGACCAAAAATTTAATCACAATTATAACTTTCTTCGTTATTAGAATCATAATTTTGATTATTTTCTACATGATCATTTGAATTTTCTTCTGATTTTAATTCAACTTGATTCGAATCATCAGTTAAATCGACATTATTAGCAGAAGTTTTTGCATAAAATTCTTCCAAAACTCTTTCATTTAACATATTTCGAGTATGAGTATTAGTGGGATGAGCTATATCTTTGAAAGTTCCTGTACTTAATCTGGAACTAGGCATAGCAATAAAATAACCTTTGTTACCGCGAATTATTCTAACACCATGAATTACAAAACAATCATCTATAAATACACTTGAAACAGCTTTTAATCTTGGATGCTCTTTATCATTAAGTTTTATTCTAACACCAGTAATTTTCATTACATACCATCCTATTATTTTTTAAAAATTTTTAAAAATTAACTTTTTTAATAAACTTAATTACTGTAAAAAATTATAAACCTTTTTTTTAATTTACACAATCTTTCATGGGATTATTTTATCACAATTTATGCACAATATTACATTAAATAAACTAACATACTATTTAGTAATAATAAAATTCTTGATTATTACCGCTTAAAATAACTCCAAAATAATTTCGCTATTTTTTGCAAATCTTCAACATTTATTTCTTCAGCTCTAATATTTAAAGATATTTGATTTTTTATAAAAAAACTAATAATTTCTAATTTAGGTATATTTAAATAATCTTGAAAATTATTAATCAATTGTTTTCGTTTTTGTTTAAAAACAATTTTTACAAATTTAATAAAATCACCATATAAAAAATTTTTTTTTGTTTCAGATAATTCTTTTTTAATAAATTTCAAAACTATTCCATCTACTTTTGGTTGAGGATAAAAATTAGTTTTTTTAACTATCTTTATCACTTCAATAAAAGCTAAAGATTGACATATCACACTTAAAGAATTGTAATTTTTAACGAAAGGAGGGGATAATATCCTCCATGCTAATTCTTTTTGTAACATAATAACAAAACTTTTAATCCGTGATATATCAAAAATTCTAAATAAAACAGAAGAAACAATATGATAAGGTAGATTACTCACTAAAACTACTTCTTCTGATTCGCTATCAAAATATTTTTTAAAATCTTGTTCTATATCTCGTTTTAAAAAATTATCATAAATAATATTAATATTACTATGTTCAGCGAATAATAAAAATTTTTTCAAAGTGTAATCAATTTCATAAGCTAAAACCTTTTTTGCCTTTACAACTAATAATTTTGTTAAAGCGCCTTGACCAGGTCCAATTTCTATTACATTTTTATTGACTATATCAGCAGATTCTACAATTAAATTTAAAATATTAAAATTATTTAAAAAATTTTGACCATACTTTTTTTTAAAAATATGTTTTTCATTTTTAATCATTGAAAATCACGATAATAAAAAAAATTACGAATCTCTTTATAAGAATTCTGATACATTATATTATTAATAATAAAAGATTCAAGACTTAAAGGTTTTACAATATTATCTGCACTATTATCAAAACCAATCAAAATTTGTTCACCAATATTATCAACTTCCTCACGATAAGTATCTCTTAAAATATAATCATCGTAATAATAAGTATAATAAGCAGAATCATTTTTATATTTACATTTTATTTCTTTAATAAATTCATAATTTTTAGAAATATTAGGTATACATTTCCAAAAACAAATACGACGATGTAAAAAATCTTGACAAAGATTAGATAAAATAACATCTTGACTATATTGAAAAGAGATAATCAAACTATTAATATAAAAATCATCAATTTTCGAATATAATTCTAATGATTCTTTATTAGAAAAAAAATTTTTTAATAAACTAATGTCAAATTCAAATTGATATTTTTTAGTAATTAAAAATCTAATTCTAACAAAAATTTGTTCTAAAATAATAGCAAATAAAACAATTTTCGGATGGCAATACACTTGTCTATACATGTAATAACGACTCATTAAATAATTTTCAATGCTTGAAAGACCACTATTTCGAAATAAAATCACTAATTCACCTGAAGGAAAATTCGAAGTTTGTGGAACTTGATAAGCGTTAGTAATATCCATAATGCGAATTAAACGATCAGAGTCAATATAACCGTAACTAACACCAGCAAAAAAAGAATCTCTTTTTAAATAATCTAAACGATCAAAATCTAATTGACTTGTTAAAAGTTGTTTTAATAAAGTAAATTTTTGATTATTTTTATCATTTTTAATCACTTCTGCGACATCATATTTAAAATTTTCATCTATTCTATCTAATATAGAAAAAATTTCTTTATCATTAATAATCATTTGAATAGTTTTATCTTCATGTTTAACATCAAAAACTCTTTCAAAAATATGAGAATAAGAGCTGTGCCCAATATCATGTAATAAAGATGCAACTAATAAAATTAATTTATTTCTTAAAGAAAATTTTTTTTCTATTAATTGAAATTTATGAAATTCTAAAAAACGTCTAGATAATTCATACACACCTAAACTATGGGTAAAACGCGAATGTTCAGCACCAGGAAAAATCATATGAGCACATCCTAATTGCTTAATACGCCTTAATCTTTGAAAAAGACGAGTATTAATCAACTCTTCCAAAAATAAATATTCTAAATAAATATATCCATAAACAGGATCTTTAATAACTTCAATCTTTGTAAATTTACTTGGTTCTTCTAAACAAAATGATTCTAAAAACACAGATATAAACTCTTTCTTTTGTGTAAATAATTTTTTTACTTTTATTAAAATAAAATAAATCATATACACTACAAAATAAAATTTATTATTGATATCAAGTGTAAATTAATCATATCAAATTATTTTTTTATGCATTAAATTTTAACAATGAATTCATAATTAAAATTACTATTTCAATATCAAAACTACTATTATTTAATTTTATCAAAAATTTACACAGATAAATATTTTAAATTCTTCAAAATAATCGAAAATTAAATAATTTCAATTATACATTTTTAAATTTGTATTTTAATTAATTCTACTAAATCGCCATTTTTTAAATGGAATGCTGCAGCATCATCCGTATCTATATGTAATTCTAAACTAAAATCTTTATTTACACGACACAAAACATTTTGCAAAATACCAGCTTTAATACCGCCTACTCGAACACTAACTACTTGTTTATCAGCTAAACATAAATTTTTAGCTTCTTCATCAGATAAATGTATATGTCTATCAGCGATAATAACACCTTCTTTAATAAATAATTTTCCACACGGCCCAATTAAAGTAGCACTAGCAGAATTTTGAATATCACCTGAACTTCTCACAGGAGCGCCAAATTTATTTCTAATATTATCACTATTGCTAATTTCAATTTGTGTAAATTTTCTTACAGGCCCTAATATGCGAACATTTTTAAGAATTTGATTTTCAGAACTAATAACATCAATTTTTTCTTTAGCGGCAAATTGACCTTTTTGCGTTAAATCTTTAAACCAATTTAATTTATAGTTTTTACCAAATAAAATCTCTAAAGCTTCTAAAGACAAATGAGCATGTCTACCAGAAACCCCTACAGGTATCATTTGTTTTTTTGACATAATTATAATTCCTTCTATTTTTTAAAATTATTTTTAATATATTTAAAATTTAATTTATAATGCTTCTATTAAAAAGTACTTTTATTTTCTATAAAAAAATTAGAATTACCTTAATTCAATCCAAATAATTTAAAGTTTAAATAATTAATAAAAATATAATTTATTGACAATCTCCTCTAACTAACATACATTATAATATTTTTTATAAATGGTATCAACTATAAAAACAATAACTTTTAAAGAATCATTTAAACGAGTAAAATGTTATAATTAAATAATAAATTTAAAAATTATTTTAAATCAAAAAATTTTTTAGTAAGGTGAAAAACATATATGATGAAAGTCGGAATTATAGGATTACCAAACGTAGGTAAATCAAGTTTATTTAATGCATTAACTGGATTAAATATTTTAGAAGCTAATTATCCTTTTGCCACTATACAACCTAATATAGCTATGATAGAAGTTCCTGATGAACGTTTAAAATATATTGCTAATTTTTTTAAATCTGAAAAAATTATTAAAACTCAAATACAATTTGTAGATATTGCCGGTTTAGTTCCTGGAGCATCCAAAGGAGAAGGTTTAGGAAATCAATTTCTTAATCATATTCGTAATGTTGATATTCTTTGTCATGTTGTTAAATGTTTTGAAGATAACAAAATAATACATATTCACGAAAAAATTGATCCTGTTTTAGAAAGTCAAATGGTTGAAACAGAATTAATCTTATCAGATCTAGAACAAATAGAACAACGCTTAACTAAAATAAATAACTCCAAAAAAAAAACACAACAAGAGACAAAATTAGAAATACAAATTTTGCAAAAAATTAAACAAAATCTAAGTCAAAATATTTCAACTAATGAATTGAATTTAACAAAAGAAGAATTTCAAATAATAAAAAATTTCAATTTATTAACTCTTAAACCTATGATTTATATAGGTAATTTTCCGGAAAATAAAAATAATTATTGGGATGAAAATATTTTTTTTAAAAAAATGAATAAATATAGTTTACAAACAAATAGAAAATTTATTCCTATTTGTATTATCGAAGCTAAAAAAAATTACTCTTCTTCTGAATTGAATAATAACATAATAAGTAAAGAAAATAATAAGCAAGAATTTTTTTCATCTAAATATGCTTTAGAACAAATAATCAAAAACAGTTATCAACTTTTAAATTTACAAACATATTTTACTGCAGGTCCAAAAGAAACAAGAAGTTGGTCTTTTCTTAAAGGTTCTACAGCTCCTCAATGCGCTAAATCAATACATACAGATTTTCAAAAAGGATTTATCCGAGCAGAAGTTATTAATTATAATGAAATTATAAAATATAACAATATTAATCAAATAAAAGAAAAAGGTAAATTACGTTCAGAAGGTAAAAATTATATAGTTCAAGATGGTGATATTATAAATTTTAAATTTCGTGTCTAACTCCATCCTAACTCCATAAAATATATTATTAATGTATTTATTGATTGTTAATTGTTATTAATACTAAAAGGAAATGTAATATAAAAATGAATCAAAAAAATAAAAATTATACTAATACCTTATCTATGCCTAAAACTGATTTTCCAATGAGAGGCAATTTACCTCAAAAAGAAATCGAAATAGAACAATATTGGAATAAAATTAACTTATATCAAAAAAATTTAATAAAAAATAATCAAAATCCAACATTTATTCTACATGATGGTCCTCCTTATGCTAATGGCGATATACATATCGGTCACGCCTTAAATAAAATTTTAAAAGATTTTATATTACGATTTAAAACTATGCAAGGATATAATACTCCTTACATACCTGGATGGGATACACATGGATTACCAATAGAAATTGCAGTTTTAAAAAAAAATTCTAAAAATAGAAATTTACCTAAAAATATTTTTAATGAAGAATGTAAAAAATTTGCTTTTGATTTTGTTCAAAAACAAAAAGAAAATTTCAAAAGATTAGGTATTTTAGGAGATTGGGATAATCCTTATTTAACTTGCGATAATAAATATATAGCCAATCAAACTCGAATTTTCGCAAAAATGTTAGAAAAAAAATTAATTTTTAAAAAATTAAAACCTGTTTATTGGTCTACTTACTTAAATTCATCCTTAGCTGAATCAGAAATAGAATATCATAAACACCAAACTTGGTCTATTTTTACAACCTTTGAAATAATAAATAATAAACATGCATATTTTTGGGAAAATGTACAAATAATAATTTGGACTACTAACCCTTGGACTTTGTCTTCTAATGAAGCGGTTTGTGTAAACCCAAAAGCTAAATATTATTTAATTAAAGTTAATCAAAATCAAAAATATATTATAGGAGCCCAAGTTTTAAAAAAATTACAAATTAAATTTAATTGGAATAAAATTGATATTATCAAAGTATTCATCGGTAAAGAATTAGAAAATTTACAATACAAAAATATTTTATTTAACCAAATTAAACAAATTATTTTAGGTGAATTTGTCTCTGATCAAGAAGGTACTGGTTTAGTTAGTATATCACCAGGACACGGGCAAGAAGATTTTATAATAGGACAAAAATATAATTTGAAAACAACTTTCAGTATCGATAAAAAAGGTAATATGACTGAATTATCTCCTAAATACCAAGGAATTTTTTTTCAAAAAGCTAATGATTTAATAATAGAAGATTTAAAAAAACAAGGAATTTTAATTAAATCAGAAATAATAGAGCATTTATATCCGCATGATAATCGTATTAATAAACCTATTGTTTTCTTGGCTTTATCGCAATGGTTTATAGATATTCAAAGCATAAAACCAAAACTATTAAAAGAAATTAAAAATATTAAATGGTTTCCTCATTGGGGAGAACAAAAAATGCAAAATATGATAATAAATCGTGAAGATTGGAATATCAGTAGACAAAGAAAATGGGGAGTACCTATCCCGATATTGTATGATGAAAATCAAACGCCCATTATTGATATCAATATAATCAATCATTTTGCAGATTTATTTGAAAAATATGGAAAAAATATTTGGTATAAATGGGAAATTTCAGAATTATTACCTAAAAATTATCTCCAAAAAAATAAAAAATATCATTTATTTACTAAAGATCTTGATATTATAGATGTTTGGTTTGATTCTGGAACTTCATATAATGTGATGCAAAATATTTCTTCAAATTTTTTTCCGGCTGATTTATACTTAGAAGGTTCAGATCAGTATAGAGGATGGTTTAATTCATCTCTAATTACTTCAGTAGCTGCATTTAATAAAGCAGCTTATCGACAAATTATTACTCATGGATTTGTTTTAGATGGTAAAGGGCAAAAAATGAGTAAATCCAAAAACAATATTATAGAACCCCAAAAAATCATAAAACAAAGCGGAGCTGATGTATTAAGGTTATGGGTCGCTAGCACTAATTATAAAAATGATGTAAAAATAGATTACGCTATTTTAAAACAAATAGAAGAAAAATACCGTAAAATACGTAATACTTTAAGATTTATGTTAGGCAATTTATATAATTTTAATATAAAAACAGATTATATTATTTTACAAAATAGAACTTCTTTACATAAATTAATAATTTTAGAATTTAAACAAATAATTAAACAAATTATAGAATCATACGAAAGTTATAATTTTGAAAAAATTATAAGCTTATTGTATCCTTTTATAACTATCAGAATAAGTGCTTTTTATTTAGATTTTACTAAAGATATTTTATATATCGAAATTCCAAATTGCAAAGAAAGAAGAACTATTCAATCTAATATATACGATTTACTATTAGATTTACTAATTATTTTAACTCCTATTTTACCTCACACAACATCAGAAGCCTATAATTATTTAAATGTTCAAAGTTCTAAACAAGAAGATATTTACTTAGAAAATATTCCTACAATACAACAAATAGATGATTTTATAAAAAAATTTACACAGAAAGATGTTAATTCAGAAGAACAAAAAGCTTATCAAAAATTTTTAGAATTAAGAGATATAATATTAAAAAAATTAGAAAATGCTAGACAAAAACAAATTATTAATAAATCTCTCGAAGCTAAAATAATTTTAGAATTAACCACAGAATATTTAAATATAATAGAAACACTAAAAATCAAAGATTGTTTACATCAATTATTAATTGTTTCAGAAATTAATATTGTAAAATCATCTAAACTTGAAATTAAAATTATTAAAGCTATAGGAAAAACTTGCCCTCGTTGTTGGAATGTAATAAATTATAATAATTCTAACGAATTATGTAATCGATGTAACTCAGTAATAAAACAATTAGAAACTGCATTAATATAATCAAGAAAATCCAAAAAATAAAATAAAATATAGGAGTAAAAATAAATTTTACTCCTATATTTTTTAAAATAATTCTGATTATTGGTAATTAATTTACAGTTACAACAGGCACAGGAACAACCCAAACATTCGGTAAACTTTGTTTAAAATTATTAGAATTTATTGATTTATTCATAATAATCTCGCCATAATGATGATTTAATTTATCTATTTTTTGCTTTAATTCAGCAATATCATTTTTAATTTGTGTTTCAGACATATCAGGATTAGCAATAATTTGAGATTTTAAATTACCTAATTCTTTTAATAATTGTTTTTGTTCTGATTCTAATGCAACAGGATGATAATCCTTACTTTTCAAAATAGTATCTAACTGTTCTAGTTCTTTGACAGACTTTTGACGAAACATCAAAACATCTGCATTATTCATAATAATCTCGCCATAATGATGATTTAATTTATCTATTTTTTGCTTTAATTCAGCAATATCATTTTTAATTTGTGTTTCAGACATATCAGGATTAGCAATAATTTGAGATTTTAAATTACCTAATTCTTTTAATAATTGTTTTTGTTCTGATTCTAATGCAACAGGATGATAATCCTTACTTTTCAAAATAGTATCTAACTGTTCTAGTTCTTTGACAGACTTTTGACGAAACATCAAAACATCTGCATTATTCATAATAATCTCGCCATAATGATGATTTAATTTATCTATTTTTTGCTTTAATTCAGCAATATCATTTTTAATTTGTGTTTCAGACATATCAGGATTAGCAATAATTTGAGATTTTAAATTACCTAATTCTTTTAATAATTGTTTTTGTTCTGATTCTAATGCAACAGGATGATAATCCTTACTTTTCAAAATAGTATCTAACTGTTCTAGTTCTTTGACATACTTTTGACGAAAAACAAAAATATTATCAGAAGAATTATTCGGTAATGCTGTTAATTGATGTAATTTATCTTTAGAAAAATAAGATAAACCTAGAATTTTTGTAATCGGAGTAAAATTAAACTTCTTAATAAAAAAGAAACTTATCATCAATAATATAATAAATAATATACAAATAAAAAACGAAGAAAAGAAAATTCCTCTAGGTGGAGATATTGATATTTTATTTTGTAAATCATTATTATTAGAATTAGAATTAGGTTTTGATAAATGATAATGAGTATTGGCAGATGATTTATTAGAAAAATTTAATTTCGGTAACAAACGTAAAATATTAACAATTAAACTAATAACCCAAATAACTAAATAAACTAAAATAAACATAATTAAACCAAAAATAATATTAACGAAATAATGATAATAATCTTTAATAAAATTAAAAATACCACTTAGATAAGTTATAGCATTTTGTAAATTCACAAAAAAACTCCTTTTTTTATAAAACATTTAAAAAATATTTTAAAAAATTAAACAAAATTAAGTTTAAAAAACAAAATTTTAGATTTAAAATTTAATTTACTAGGTTAATTTTATATTATAAAAATATAACTTAATCATTAGGAATTATCAAAAGTAAAAATGCAATCACTCTATATTACATAATCAATCACCTCCTTTATAAAAAATCTAAATAATAATTATAAATTATAAAAAGATATCTTTTAACCAAATAAATGAAATTTATTAATAATATTTTATTGACATTGTTTTTCTTATTTGTTAGAATGAAATTCAGAGTATATCATCATTTCAATTTGATAAAATTTAATTTTTATAATAAAAATTTAAATATTTTTTATTATCAAATATTAAAATTTCTATTAGAATTTAATTTGACAATATTACTGATATATTTATCCAGAAAAGATTAAAATAAAAGTATAAAGATATGAAATAATTAAATATTTTAAAAAATTAATTAACAATTGATCAAAAGGAGCAAAAAAAATCCCCCAAAATGAAAGAATATGAATTAATGTACATTATAAAACCTAATATAAGTCAAGAAAAAGCACAAGAAATAGTAGAAAATTTAAAAAAAACTTTTATCAAAAACAAAGATATTAATCCTTTTGAAGAAATTATACCTACTTCTATAGAATTAAAAGAATTAGCTTATCCAATTAAAGAATTCCAACAAGGATATTATGTACAATCAACAATTAAAGCAGATAATACATTTGTAGAAAAATTTAATCAATTAATGCAAATAACTGAAGAAATACTTCGTTTTCTTATTATCAAAAAATAAAACACATAAATTAGGAGAAGTATAATGTTTAATAGGGTATTTTTAATAGGTAGAATAACGAAAGATCCTGAAATAAGATTTACAAAAGAAACTAACATACCTTACGTTATTTTTCATTTGATAATAGATAGAGGGTATACAAACCAAGAAGGAAAAAAAGAATCAGATTTAATTCGTTGTATTGCTTGGGATAAACAAGCAGAAAGTTTAACTAGATACATTACTAAAGGAAGTTTGTTAGCTATAGAAGGTCGAGTTAGAACAGAAATTTACGAAGATCATAATAATCAACAAAAAACCACTTTTGATACAAAGATTTTATGCACAAATATTAAATTTTTAGAAAGTAAAGAGTATTCAGATTATAAAAAAAACAAACAAAAATCAGAATATTCTAATCATTTAGATGTCGAAAAAACATCACATAACGAAGATATAAAAAAAAATAATCAAAATTTTTCCGATATTAAAGAAGATGAAGATGAATCACTTTTTTAAAAATTAAAATTCTATAAGGAATATAAGTGAATATAATATGCAAATGATTCGAAAAAAATATTTTAAAAAACGTCGTAAAGTATGTTTTTTTACACAAAATAAATTTACTAATATAGATTTTAAAAATATAGAAATTCTAAAAAAATTTATAACTAGTGAAGGTAAAATTTTACCATCTAGAATAACTGGAGTATGTGCTAAATGGCAAAGAAAATTAGCTACCGCTATAAAAAGAGCGCGTCATATGGCCTTAATACCTTTTGTTGAAAAATAAAATATTTATAAATAATAAACAAGTTTTATCTAACTTGTTTTGTTTTTTTATATAACAAAAATTATATATCTGCTATCCGTTTTTTTTAGAAAAGAGAGTTTAATGATTAATTATGTTAACATTAAGAAAAAAAAATCTCAATTATAAAAAAATTTTTTTATTTATAATTTTGATTGGTACATTTTTATATATGACCTTCCTTGATTATGATAACATCAAATTATTAATTCACAATCCAAATAAAGAAATTCAAGAAGTAAAAAAAATTATTATTAAATTATTTTTTAGTATTCTCGGAAAATTAGTAATCTTTTTTATCTTTTTAAGTATTTATATGCATTTTCAACGTAGTTTAAAAATTAAAAGATTACAAAAAAGATTAGCTTTATGGTCTAAATTATCTTATTATATAGACAAAATAGGTGAAGAAGTTTTTAACGAATTAACTATAGGAATTATAGTAATTAATACCGCCAATAATACTATTGAATGGATAAATACTTACGCTAACAAAATATTTAATAATCCTGACATAAATACATCTTTAAACTTAATAAATCAGCAAATGGCTGAATTATTAAATATTAAAGAAAAAGAGCAACAAATAATTTTAAAAATCAAAGATAAATACTTTGATTGTTTATATAAAAAAGAATTTAATGTTTTTTATTTATTCGACGCAACTCAAAGAGAAAAAGTACAGACTCTTTATCATCAATCAACACCAGCTTTAATATTTTTATCTTTTGATAATTTAGAAAATTCTTTAAAAAATTTAGATTTTTCAGAACAATCACAAATTAAAGTAGAATATTTAAGCGCTATTTCAGATTTCTTCGAAATTTATGAAACTTATTTAAAACAATTATCAGATGATAAATTTTTACTTTTATTAAAAAGAAAACAATTAGAAAATATGATATTAGAAAAATTTTCAATTTTAAAAAATATAAGAAATATTTCGGAAAAATATAAATTAAATATCACTTTATCTATGGGAATCGCTTGTTATAATTTACCTTTTAACCAATTAGCTTATTATTCTCAAAGCGCATTAGAATTGGCACAAAAAAGAGGAGGAGATCAAGTAGTAATCAATATTGAAAATCAAAAAATTCAATATTTTGGAGCAACCAAAACCTCTTTAAATACCAACTCTAAAATAGTATCTAGAGTTAATTCAGAAATCATTAAAGATCTAATTCAAAAACATAATAATTGTTTTTTTATGAGTCATAAAAATCCAGATCTAGATGCTTTCGGTTCTATGATTGCTATTTATAAAATAGCATCTATTCTAAATAAAGATCAGGATCATTATATTATCATGGATACAATTTTTATGGAAAAAAATTTTAAAAATATTTGTGAAAACTTAAATAAAGAAAATCCTAAACTTTTCAAAAATATTATTAATGCTAATAAAGCGAATAAAATAATAAATAAAAATTCCCTAATTATTATTGTAGATAATCAACATTTAGAAATTTTAGATAACAATGAACTATTAAATTTGACTGATAATATAATTATTATCGACCATCATCGTTCTTCAGAAAAAATTATTTCGAATAAATTCGCTTATATAGATGCATCAGCTTCATCAACTGTAGAAATGATAATGGAACTAATATACTTTTTAAATCATCCAGTATACATTTCACCATTAGAAGCTACCATTATGTATGGAGGCATGATTATTGATACTAACTTTTTTACATCCCGAACTAGTGCAAGAACTTTAGAAGTAGCATCACGTTTAATTAATATGGGTGCTGAAAGTCAAAAAATTAAATTATGGTTAAGACAAGACTTTGATCAAATTTTAGAAATGAATAGACTATTATCTCGTATGGAAATTTATATGAAAAAATTTGCTATTATAACGAGTGATAAACAAATTAATGATCGTTCTTTTTTGGCTAAAGTAGCAGAAAATTCTCTAAATATACAAAATATTGAAGCAGCTTTTGTAATAGGAGAATTGTCCGATAATCAAATAGGTATTAGCGCTAGATCGTGTAGCGATAATATCAATGTACAAATCATTATGGAACAAATGGATGGAGGAGGACATATTAATAGCGCAGCTTCCCAAATTAAAAACAGTAATATTGATAATGTTTTATTAGAATTAAAAAACATTTTAAAAAATGAATATCAAGAAGGAAATGAAAATATGAAAATTATTTTATTAGAGGACTTGAGTGATAAAGGTAAAAAAGAGGAAATTATTCAAGTTAATCCCGGTTTTGGTAACTATTTAATTAGAACTAAAAAAGCTCTTTTAGCTAATCCTCAAAATATTAAATATTTAGAACAAAATAAAAAAATACAAGAAGAAAAAGAACAACAAAAAATTATATTAATGACTAAATTAAAAGAAGAAATAGAAGATAAACAAATCACTTTTCAAATAAAAATTGGCCCAAACGGCGAAATGCATGGCAAAATAACTCCAAAAAATATTATAGATGAACTATATAAAAGTCATAACATTTTATTGGATAAACCTAAAATAATTTTAGATAATGAAATTAATGCCTTAGGTATTTATAAAGCTAATATTATTTTAAAAGATAATATTATAGCCGCCTTAACAATTAACGTAAAAGCTAAAAAATCATGAATGAAAATATAAAACTACCTTATTATGCGGAAGCAGAAAAATCAATTTTAGGAATTATTTTTTTAGAACCTAAACAAGTTATTAATGTAGTAGGACGTTTGGAAGTTAGCGATTTTTTTAATCTTAATAATCAAAAAATTTTTCAAGCAATTCAAGAATTATTTGAAACATCAAAATCCATTGATTATTATTCAGTATATACATTATTACAAAATAAAAATATTCATATAGATGGCGGGCAAAATTATTTAATTCAATTAGGCGAAATAATTCCATCTATTTATCATTTAGAAACATACATTAACTTAGTCAATGAAGCAGCTGTTAAAAGAAATATCATTCAAACTGCTTCTTCTATTGTGCATGAAGGATTAAATAATCCTGATATTGAACCGCAAAAATTTTTAAATTTAGCAGAAGAAAAAATTTTCCAAATTTCTAATAGAAGTAAAACCAATAATTTCATTAAAATAAATAACTTAATAGAACAAGTGCAAAAAAACACTATAAACAATTTACAAAATAAAAATATTATTGGTATAAGCACTGGTTATACTAATTTAGATGAAATAACTTTAGGATTGAAAAAAGAAGAATTAATCATTATTGCTGCTAGACCTTCTATGGGAAAAAGTAGTTTTATGACAAATTTAGCAATTAAAATGGCTCAAAATAATAATAATGCTCAAACTTATGTAGCCATTTTTAGCTTAGAAATGTCTAATGAACAATTAGTAACAAGAATATTAAGTTCTCAAAGTGAAATACCTCATAAAAATATTCAATTAGGATTATTAAATCAAAATCAAAGATCTTTACTAAAATTAACAGCTGATAAATTAAAAAAATTAAATATATATTTTGACGATTCGGTAGCAGTAAATATTTTAGATATAAGAACGCAATGTCGTAAATTAAAACATCAACAAAAATTAGATGTAGTGATTATAGATTATTTACAATTAATCAGGAAAAATAATCAAAATAATCGACAATATGGTTTTAATAATCGCCAAGAAGAAGTTTCCGATATTTCAAAAAGCTTAAAACAAATGGCTCGTGAATTAAAAATACCAGTTATAGCTTTATCCCAATTATCTCGAGAAGTAGAAAAAAGAGAAGATAAAAAACCTATTCTATCAGATTTAAGAGATTCAGGAAGTATTGAACAAGATGCTGATATAGTTATGTTTTTATACAGAAAAGGATATTATTCGAAAGAAAAATATAGCGAATATAATATCGACTTAGGACACACAGAGTTAATTATTGCAAAAAATCGTCAAGGTATTACAAGCACTAAATATTTTAATTTCGATTCTAATTGTTTATTATTTAATGAAACTGACCACTTAATAGAATAAATTAAAATAGGATGATACAATAATTTAGATGTTTGATAAATTAGAATTAATAAAAAAAAAATATTTACAAAATCAAAAAAAAATATTAGAAAATCCAAAAAATTTTCAAAATATTAATTTATTAAAAGAAATGAATAAACTACAAAAAATTGTTTTTGCTTACGAAGAATATCTTCAATTAAAAAAAGAATATAAAGCAATACAAAAAACATTGTCTCAAACAAATTATAAAATTTTGGAAGAAGAAATAATCCAATTAGCAGAAAAAGAAAAAAATAATTTAATTATAAAAATTAAAAATAAAACTAATCAATTAGAAAAACTATTATCCCCGGAACAATATAATACAGAAGATAAACAAGATGTAATTGTAGAAATTAAAAAAGGTATAGGTGGACAAGAATCTAATTTATTTGTATCAGATTTGTTTAAAGCTTATAAAAAATATATAGAATATAAAAAATGGAAATTAGAAATTATCAATTTATTATCTACATCTAAAGAAGGGATTTCATCTGTTGAATTTATAATTAATGGAAAAAATGTATTTTATTATTTAAAATATGAATCCGGAATACATAGAGTACAGCGTATTCCTAAAACAGAAAATAAAGGTAGAATACATACATCTACAGCAAAAATATTAGTAATTCCTAATGATAATCATCAAAAAATAGAAATTAATTGGAATGATATTAGAGTAGATACTTTCAATGCTAGTGGTCCTGGGGGGCAATCTGTAAATACCACTAAATCAGCAGTTCGATTAACTCATTTACCTACAGGTATAAGTTCATCATGTCAAATAGCAAAAAGTCAACACGATAATAAAGAAAAAGCTTTTAAATTGTTAACTAATAAAATTTATTATCAAAAACAATCTGAACAAAAACAAAAACAAAATCAAATAAAAAAAGATTTAATAGGTAAAAGCGATCGAAGCGAAAAAATAAGAACTTATGATTATCCCAATAATAAAATAACAGATCATAGAATAAATTTATCAATATATAAGTTAAATGAGTTCATGGAAGGAAATATTGATTTAATAATAAAACCTTTAATAGATGAATTTCAAAAACAAAAATGGAAAGACAACTTTTAAATAATTTATGAAAATCTTTAATAATATAATTATTTTTCCTACAGACACTGTATATGGAATGGGTGCTCCTTGGTATGATATTCAAAGTTTAAATCGAATTTACGAACTAAAAAAAAGATCTCTAAACAAACCAATGGCTCTTTTATTTTATAATTTAAAACAAATCGAAAATCTCGTTGAAATTAATGATCAAATCGTAAAAATATACAAACAATTTTGGCCAGGACCTTTAACTTTAATAGTTAAAGCAAAAAAACAATATTACCAAATAACCCAAGAAAACAAAATCGGGATTAGAATACCAAATCATCCTATAGCTTTAAAAATATTAAGAAAAGAAGGCCCTTTAAAAACTACTTCTGTTAACAAAAGCGGAAAACAACCTCTAAATGATTTCAAAATTATTAAAAATATTTATCAACATGAAGTTAAAAAAATTTTTCCAAATAATTATAATTCATCCAATATGCCATCTACAGTGATTGAAATAAACGATAATAATTTCAAAATTTTAAGAACAGGAACAATCGATTTAGAAAAATTTACCAAAACATTCATTTCTCTAAAATAAAACTAAATCAAATTCTATTAAAAATTATCATCTAAATCTTGATTATAAATAACCTTCTGTAAAAAAACATTTAAACATTCATGATATTTGATAACACCAATTTTTAATTTATACAAAAATTTAAAATTTAACAAAAATAATTCATAAATAGATCTTATATTTAAATTATTAATTTCTTTTAAAAAAAAAGAAGTTTTAGCAAAAGAAAATTTACATAAATAAGATATATTTAGAATATTATTATCATTTTGCGAATAAAAATAAATTAAAATTAATTCTTGTAAAGTTTTCATTAATTGAAAAAAAACGGAAAAAAAATTTTGAAATTTATTTGTTAAATTGTTAAAGAATAAATAACTTTCTAATATTTTTTTATCTACCAATAATTTAATTAAAGATAAAATATTTTGATCAGTTTCATTAAAAATTAATTCTTTAATTATTTTTGAATCATTAATTATTTTATCTTGGATATAATAAGATTTAATTTTATTAATTTCTTGTTCTAATAAAAATAAATCACCTTGATAATGATTAATTAATTTTTTAGTCAAAATAGGTTTTATATGTGAAGATATTTTAAAATTATCATATTCAAATGTTTTCAAAATATAATCATATAATTCTCGATAATTATTAATAGAAAAAATTTCTTCCACATGCATAAAAGGTTTTAATTGATTATAAAAAAACTTAAAATTAACATTATTACAATCTAAACTAATAAATAAAATAATTTTTTTTTGAGGATTTTTAATAAAATTAAACAAAAAAGAAAAATCCAATTTATTCTTTAATTCAAATAAAACAGAAATATTTTCTATAAAAAGAATTTTCGTATTTAAAAAAGAATTAAAAGTATATAAATGTTTTTGAATATCCGAGATAATTTCAGAATATTTAACAATATTAAAATTAAAATACCAAAAAGAATAATTTTGATCAGTAGCTAAAGAAATAATTTTTTGTTTTCTTTTTTCTAAAAAAAATAATTGCTTATAACATAACAAGTTAGTGGAAAACACTTATTATCACCTCTATCACCAAAAAAATCAATCAGAATTAATAGCACGCGGATGACACTTTAAATAAACCTTTTTTAAATGTTTTTGACTAATATGAGTATAAATTTGAGTAGTAGTTATATCTTCATGACCTAAAATTTTTTGTAACATCCTCAAATCCATACCATTTTCTAACAAATGTGTAGCAAAAGAATGTCTTAAAGTATGTGGAGAACATGAAGATAATTTAGATAAATTAATATTCTTTTTAAAAATTTTATAACAACCTTGTCTAGATAAACGAAAACCTTGATAATTTAAAAAAACCCAATTGTTTTCTCCCCTTTCAGATGATTTTAATAAAGGTCTAATTTTTTTTAAATAATAATAAAATAACTTTGTAACATGTTTAGTGATAGGAACCAATCTTTCTTTATTTCCCTTGCCAATAACAAAAATCTGAAATTTGTCCAAATATAAAGACGATAAAGTTAAATTTAAAATTTCAGATATTCTTAAACCAGAACTATACATTAATTCGAACATTAATTTATCACGAAAACTAATTAACGAATTACTATCATTATTAATATTATTTAAAAATATAAAAATTTCGTCTGCCGACAACACAACCGGTAATTTTCTATTAATTTTAGGAATTTTCCAATTTTCAACAATATTATAATTTATACATTTTTCTAAAAACCAAAAATGATGTATTTTTTTAATAACAACAATCTTACGCGCTATTGTTCTACTACTCAAATTATTATTTTGAGAAATATAATTCAGAAAATCCGAAACATGATTTTTTTTTATTTTATGAGGAAAATTTAATTTTAAAACATGAAATAAAAAATTTAAATATTGTTTAGCGTCTATCGAATAAGCGTCAATAGTATTGCATGATAATAATAATTCCTGTAACAAATAAATTTTAAATTTTTTCCAAGTATTTTCAATCATTATATTCATCACAATAAATTCCTTATTTTAAAAAAATAACCAAATTTTATATTTCTAATATAAAATAATATTAAAATTAAATAACTAAATACATAAAAAAAGTTGTTAAAGGTATTTTAATTAAATTAGTTAAAAAAATAGATTCCCAGTAAAATTCTTTTGTTGTAGCATAAATTAAAAAAGTAGCAATAATAGAAATCAAATAATTAAAAATACAAGTAATAAGAGAAATATCTTTCTTTTTATAAATATACAAATATTTAGAAATGATATCTATACCACCAGTAGAACCACCAATTCGAATACAAATTCCACCAATAATACCAGTTATTAAAGATACAATAAAAACTCTTAATAAATTACTAAACCAAAACTTCCCTTCATAATCAAAAATACCAAAAAAATTTTGCATTTTATTAAAAATAATTCCATTATTACCATTAATTAAAAAAGTTAAAATAGTTAAAAAAAGAAAAATAAAAATAGAGTTACAAATAGTAGTAATATTAAATTTACTGTCTAACTTAGGAAAGGCAATAAACATAAATAAAATAAAATTAATAAAAAGATAAAAAAATGCTGCAAAAAAACCCACAAATAAAGAATTAAATTTAAAAATATCAAAATTACTTTTCAAAACTTTGGCAATAGCATCTCCAATACCATGAACACCTGTAACATATAAATTTATTTTATAATTACCACTTACAAAAAGAACATCCGCTAAACAATAGAAAAAACATAAAAAAATATTAATTAAAATAAAATTAAAATTAATTTTTTTACTTTTGGAAAGATTGATGGTATTTTCTTTTTTTTTAAACACAAAAAAATAACCTTTTCTATATTAATTTATAAATAATTATCGTTAATAAAAAACAAATAAATAAAAAAAAAATTTTTTATAACAATTGATAAAAAAATGTATTTATATGTGTAAATTATATCATAATATAACAAAAATCCAAAAAACATTTCTATTTATTTTTTTAAAAAATATTTTTTTAAACATTTTAAAAATATATAAATATTTATAATTTAAAAAAATATTAAATAGAATATTGAATTCCTAAAATTTTTCTAATTTTATTAATTTTTTGTCGCGATATTTCATTAACTTTTAAAGCGCCATTAGCAAAAGTCTTTTCTAAAATTTCATTATTAATAAAATTTTTAAAATTATCTTGAATAGTTTTAATTTTTTTCAAAATTAAAGATGCTAATTCTATTTTAAATTCTTTATAAGAATAATTAACAAACAAAATCTCTGCTTGAGGAATTTCAATACCATTTAAACCGGCATAAATTTTTAATAAATTAGAAATTCCAGGTTGTTTTTCGGGATTATATTTTATTTCACCTATATCATCTGTTACCGCTTGCATAATTTTTGTTCTAATGTTATTTAAATCTTCTAACAAAAAAATACAACTTTTATCTTTTTCTTTATCCAAAAAAAAACTTTTACTCATTTTCTTATCAGGATGGGTTAAAGAATTAATAGTATACCCTATTTTTAAAAATTCTGGAATTTTAAAAATATCACCATAAAAAGTATTAAAACGAATAGCTAAATCACGAGTTAATTCCAAATGTTGCTTTTGATCTTTACCTACTACAACAATATCAGCATCATAAAGTAAAATATCGGATGCCATTAAAATAGGATAGGTTAAAAGAGAAACTCTTACATTAGACGAATTTTTTTTCTTTTTTTCTTTAAATTGAATCATTCTGTTCAATTCTCCTAAATAAGTATTACATTCTAAAATATAACTTAAATAAGTATGAGCAAAAATATCTGATTGAAGAAAAAAAGTCGTTTTAGATAATGATAAACCAGAAGATAACAAAATAGCTGCCATATTACGTATTACTTGCTTCAAATCAAATTTTTTATCAAAAGTTGTTAAAGCATGCAAATCAGCGATAAAAAAATAAAATTCATATTGTTCAGCAAATTTCTTTTGCTGCAACAATACTAAAGGTTGAATAATTCCAAGCCAATTACCTAAAGTCAAATCTCCACTAGGTTTTATACCAGTAATAATAATTTTATTTTTTGCCAAAGATTGACTAATCATAAATTAAAATCCTTTTTTAACCAATTTATTCTTAATTTTAAAAATAATATAAAAAACTATAGCAAATAATAAAAATAAAACAAATTCTCTAATAAAAACTGCTAATTTTCCATGAAAATAATTTATTCCAAAAATAGGTTCTCCGAAAATTTTACTTTTGTGAAAAGGATAATCGCATTGAATATTAGCATAAGGAAACCAACACTGGTTAAATATACATTTAACACCAAAAACAGTTTTAAAAGGTTCTAATAAGCATAAAAAATATAAAAATAAATAAATAACAGGATGAACAAAAGATAAAAAAATTTCTTTATTTTGTATTTTTGATATTTTTAAATAAGTAAAAATTATAAAAAAATTTAAAGGAATGATAGTGTGTTGAATGATACTTAAAAAATGACTTTCATAAATATTTTGAAAAAAATTTATATTAAAAATAACATTTTTTTTAAAATAATTAAAAAAAATACTAAAATCATTGTATTTTGTCCAAATCGGAGCAAGTACCATATTATAAATACAAAAAGTTAATAAAGCATTAACTAATGTTATTAAAATAAAAATTTTTTGTTTTTTTTTACTTTTTATTTCTATCAAAAAAGTATATAAAGTATAAAAAATAGATAAAATCATTTGATTAGTAAAAAATCTATAATGAGAAATTATTTTTTGAAAAATTTTTTTTATGTCAAAAATAGAAGTTTTATAAAAAATAATAATATATATATCAGAAAAAATTGTAAATATTATCAAAAATAAGAGTAATTTAAAAATAAATTTATCTTTAATATTTAAGAAATTCAAATAATCTTTTTTATATTTTGAATTTATGGAATTTTTAATCATAATTATTAACTATGTTTTTAATAAAAAACCTTTCTAATGTTTAAAAAATATGAAAAAATCATTTTTTTAATATAAATTTAATTAAATGATTTTTTTGACTACTTCTTTATTTTAAATTATATAATTAAAAAAAACATTTTTAAATAATAAAATTTAACATTTTTTTAATTTTATTCAATTTTGGTTTAAATCTATATAAATTAAAAAGTTAATTTCAAGATATAAAATTAGATAATAAATTATTTACTAAAAAATTATATTTTTAAATAATTAAATATGAAAATATAAATAATTTACATAAATAAAAAAAATAAAAAACTTTAAAAAAAATGTGAATAAGTTTTGAATATAAAATAAAAAAATATGTATTTTACAATGTTTTTAAATAAAAAAATAAATATTTTTTTTTGAATAAGTAACTTGAATAAGTCTTAATAAATAATAAATTTTTATTATTTTTAGATTTTTTTATTTTTATAAAATTTATTTTTTTAAAAAAATAGTTGATTTTTAATAAAAATAGTTAAAATCTAAAATTAAATTGTGAATAAGTTTTGAATAAGTAGGTTATTTTTTATATTAAAATGTGAATAAGTAGTTTAAAAATGTGAATAAGTAGTTTAAAAATGTGAATAAGTAGTTTAAAAATGTGAATAAGTTATATATTTAAAATACAATAATATAAGATTAATACTATGTTTTTAATCTATTATATTTAATATTGTAATTAAAATACAATAAATAATAATAAAAATATATGATTATATATTATTTATATTATTAAATATTAAAAAATAATATATAGTTAATTAAAATTTATATTTATATAAAGTTTAAAATATATTTAAAATATTAAAAATTTTAAGATATTATATTTTAATTATTTATATAAATAAAATATTTTAATATGCATTAAAATGTCTATTATTCATATTTAAATATAGTTTAATCTATACCGAAAAATTATTTTAATATTATATGAATTGAAAATTTTTATATAATAATAATTAGTGTTTAGTTATTGGTTATTTTTTTTAAAATTATTTATTTAACTTGAGAAATATTTTAAAAAACATAATTAATTTTCTGAGTTTGTTTTTACTTTATTAAATTTTTATTTAATTGAAATAAGTTTATTTTTTGTTATAAATTATATTTATTATTTTTTTGTAATTATTTGTTTTAGTTTAAAAAATTGTTTATGTTATATAATAGAATTATTAAAAAAATGATAATAATTAAAATTGGGAATTAATTTGATATGGGTGATTATTTTGAAGATTGTTTATGATGGATTAAAACATGGTAATATTTATGATTTTGTCAAAAGATTAGATTATCCTAGTGAACATATATCAGAATTCGTTAATAATAATGAGGAAATTATTTTAATAATTAAAACGGTTGGTTTTGGAGAATTATCTAAAGAAGCTAGGGATTTTTTGATTAAATATTCTCATTTAGTAATAGGTGTAGTTTCTTCTGGTAATAAAAATTATGGTTCTAATTATGCTAAAGCCGGGGATGTTGCTTCTAAAGATTTTGGTATTCCTTTGATTATGAAGTTTGAAGGCAGAGGTTTTACAGAAGATATTGAAAAATTAAATAAATGGTTGAAAAATTATAATAAATCAGGAGTCAATATGGGAGTTAATTGTAGTTTAGGTGATAAGTATAAAAATTTTGTTAATGGTAAAAATAAATTTTGTAATGATACTTTAATTCCTCATTGGATTATTTTAAATAATCAAATTATAGACGAAGAAGGTAATATTAAGGATCTTAATAAAGATTTAGAGGCTTTGGAGAGTTATTTATCTGAAGAAATTAAACCTAAATTAAAAAGATTTGAAAGTTTATCGGATAAATTGAAATTTTTAATTAATAATGAATATTATGAGGAAGAATTTTTAAAATTGTATTCTTATAGTCAAATTAAAGAAATTTATAAAATAGCATATGATTTTAATTTTAATTTTAATTCGTTTATGAGTGCTTATAAATTTTATAAAGATTATTCTTTAAAAACGCGAGATAAAAAAAATTATTTAGAAACTTATGAAGATCGTCTAGTTATTAATGCTTTGTATCATGCTTCTGGAGATTTTGAATTGGCTAAAAAATTAATTAGTAATTTAATTAGACAAAATTTTACTCCAGCTACTCCTACATTATTAAATAGTGGACTTAAAAAGAGAGGAGAATTTGTTTCTTGTTTTCTTTTAGAAGCTGGAGATTCTTTAAATGACATATCTCGTATTATAGAATTTACTATGCAATTATCTAAGATAGGTGGTGGCGTTTCAATTAATTTATCTAATTTAAGAGCTAAAGGAGAATCTATTAAAGGAATTGCTAATGCATGCAAAGGGGTTATTGGAGTAGCTAAAATTTTAGATTATGTTTCTCGTTATGCAGATCAAATGGGTCATAGGTTAGGAGCTGTTGCTATTTATTTAAGCGCTCATCATGCTGATATTTTAGATTTTTTAAATTCTAAAAAATTAAATGCAGATGATGATGTTAGATTAAAGACTTTATCTTTAGGTGTTGTAGTTTCTGATAAAATGATTTCTTTAGCTAAAAATAATAAAATGATGGCTTTATTTTATCCTCATAGCATTTATAAAAAATATAAAATTAATTTTGCAGATGTTAGTGTTGATATGAATAAATGGTATGATATTTTAGTTAATGATTCTGATATTGATAAGAAATTTATAAATCCTAGAAATTTATTAGAAATGATTGCTCAATTACAAGGTGAATCAGGATATCCATATATTATGTTTTGTGATAATGCCAATAAACAAAATACTTCTAGCGGAAAAATTAAATTTTCAAATTTGTGTACAGAAATTTTACAACCTTCTTTAACTTCTCATTATGCACCTTATGATCAACGAGATAAAGATATTATAGGTATGGATATTTCTTGTAATTTATCTTCCGGTCATATGGGAAATATGATTAAAAATAAAAATATTAAAGAAACTGTTTTTTTAGCTATGGAATTAATGAATTCGGTTTCTGCAAAAAGCAATATTCATTATGTTCCGGGTGTCTGTAAGGCTAATAGATTAAATAGAAGTGTTGGATTTGGTATGATGGGTCATCATAGTTTTTTAGCTGAAAATATGATAGAATTTGGAAGCGATGAAAATTTAGAATTAATTGATGTTTTTTTTAATGCTGTGAATTATTATTCTTTATTACACTCTAATTTAAAAGCAAAAAAAACAGGTCAAAAATTTTTTCAGTTTGAATCATCAACTTATGCTAGTGGCGAATATTTTATAAATAGAAAAGCTATTCTGCCTACCTTTTCGAAAATTAAAGATATTTTTAAAGATATTGAATTACCTACTGACAAAGATTGGCAGGAATTACGTAAAAGTGTAATGAAATATGGTTTATGGAATTCACATAGACTAGCTATAGCTCCTAATGGTTCTATTGGTTATGTTATGTCTACTACTTCTTCTTTAACACCTATTAAACAATTAGTAGAAGAAAGAACTTATGGTAATTCTAAAACTTATTTTCCGGCACCTTATTTATCTGATGTTTCTTTTATGTACCAAACTGCTTATCAAATTGATAAATTTAAATTAATAAATGTTATAGCAGTTGCTCAAAAACATATAGATCAAGGTATTTCTTTAGAATTGTGTATTAATTCTGATATGAATACTAGAGAATTACAAAAAATTTATTTATATGCTCATTATAAAGGTATAAAAACTCTTTATTACACTAGAACCCGAAAATTAAAATTATCCGAATGCGAAGCATGTTCTATTTAATTATTTTTTTTAGATAAAAAAATATTTTTCTAAGGAGAAAATGATTATGTCATTGTCGGTAAGACAAGTTTTAGATAAAGTGGTAGAAGAATTGTCTTTAAGGTGCAGTCCAGAAGTTTTTAAAGCGAATTTTATTAATATGAAAAATCCTTATAAAATAGAAAAAAATACCATTTTTATTTTGGTTAGTGATTTTATTAAAACTAAAATTATTTTGATGAATTATTTAGATTTAATTAATGAAATCTCTAAAAAATATTCTGATACCGACATATTTTTTAAGTTTTTGTCTGACGAAGATTTGTTATCTAATTCTGATAAAAATACTAATAATAACTTTATAAAAACAACTAATTCGGATAATAATATAGATTTATTAAATGCTGATTATTCTTACGATTTAAAGGAATTCGAATTGGATTATAAAGATGATTATTATTCTGGTTTGGAATCTAAGTATAGTTTTGATAATTTTGTTACAGGAGAAAGTAATGATTTTACTTTTAGAATTGCTAAAAAAACTGCTAATGAAGAAGTGTTATTGCGAGCAAATCCTTTATATATTTTTGGAGATGTTGGTTTGGGAAAAACTCATTTAATGCATGCTATAGGTAATTTTATGATTAAAAAAAATCCTCATAAAAAAATTTTGTATGTTAAAGCTAAAGGATTTATGGAAGAATTTACTTCTAAACTAAAGCAAGATAAAATGGAAGAATTTCATAATAAATATCGAAATTTAGATGTTTTATTAATAGATGATATTCAAATGATGGAAAATGCTAAATATACGCAAATAGAATTTTTTAAACTTTTTGATCATTTAAATTCTCAACGAAAACAAATAGTTATTACTAGTGATAAACCTGTAACTCAGTTAAAAAAAATTATGGGAAGATTAACAAACCGTTTTCAATCAGGATTGATAGGGGATATCAAGAAACCTGATCAGCAACATTGTTTAGCTATTATTCAGAAAAAATTGTTAGCAATGCCAAGTAATTTGAGGAATAAATTAAGTAAAGAGGTTTTGAATTTTATTTCTTCTCATTTTGGAGATAATATTCGCGAATTAGAAGGAGTTTTATTGCGTTTACTGAATTATACTCAAATTTATGGATTAGAAATGAATTTAACTAATTCATTAATTGCTTTAGAACCTTTATTAAAAAATAAAAATAATATTTCTCCTGAAGAAACCGATATTAGAAAAATACAGAAAGTTGTTAGCCGATCTTTTAATATTAAAGTTAGTGATTTAAATGGTCATTCCAGAGATCCTCAATATTCTTTGCCTCGTGATATAGCTATTTATTTGATTAAAGAGAGAAATAAAATTTCTAATGAAATGGTGGGGTTTTTATTTAATAAGAGGCATTATTCAACTATTTCAAAATCTTATCGGAGAATAAAAAATAAAATCAAAGTTGATCAAAATTTAGAACAAAATATTCAGAAGATAACAGTAAAATTAAATAATGATAATCTTACTTTGGAGGGTTAATTTGAATAATTATGCATTTTGAAATTACAAAGGAAGTTTTATTATATTCTTTATTACAAATTTATAAAATACTTCCTCCTAAAACTCTTTTTCCTATTTTCCATTATATAAAAATTAAAGCTTTAGATAATGTTTGCTATTTAGAAGCTATGGATTATAATAAAAATATTCAATTACAAATTAAGGATACTGATTTGGTTGTTAAGCAAAATGGTTCTTTGGTTATTATAGGTAAACATTTAGTAGATATTATAAAAAAAATTGATTCTTGTTCTTTAGAAATGACTCTTGTCGAAGATTATTTATTATTTATTAATTCTAAAAATTCTGAATATAAATTAAAAGTAATTGATTTACAACTTTTCCCTCCTGTTAGTTTTGATTTTCAATCTGATAAATTTTTTGTTATTAAAAATGAAATTTTAAAAAAAATTATTAAAGAGGTTAATGTTGCTGCTTCTCGTGATAAACAACAAAAAACTCTTATGGGAGTTAATTTTATTTACGAAAATTCTATTTTAAGAGTTTTGGCAACAGATACTTTTAGAATTGCACAAAAAGAAATATCATTAGATTTGAATTATTTTGATTTCAATATCACTGTTTCTTATAAAAATTTAGAGGAATTATATAAATTATTAGAGTATCAAAAAGATGATTTAGCGCATATATCAATTAATAAACAAAAAATGATTTTACGTTGTGATAGTTTATTATTTCAAACGACTCTTTTGGAAGGTAAATATCCTGCTTGGCCTATTGTTAAAGTTAGTTCTTTTCCGTTTTTTGTAAAAATTAATAGATTAGATTGTTTAAAAACTTTAGAAAGAGTTTCGTTAGTTCTTACTAAAGAAGAAAATATTTTTTCTAATATTATTAGATTATATATTCGATTAGATAATATTATAGAAATTTCAGCTAATAGCGATGAGATCGGTCAAGCTTCAGAACAATTAAATGCTATTGATGTTTTTGCTAATGAAAATGTGGAAACTTTTTTAAATGTTCAACATTTAGAAGATATTTTGAAAGTATTTACTGTAAAAGAATTCAAAATTATTTTTGATAGTTTTGCTACATCTTTTGTTATTTGTAGCGAAGAAGATAATAGTATCATTTATTTAGTGTTTCCTGTCGTTGGTCAAAGCTAAATTATTAATTTTAAATGTTGAAAAATAAAATAGCGATGATGGTTTAATATGAATTATTTGAAAAAAAATGACATTCTTATATATGATTTCATTTTAAAAGAAAAAAAAAGACAAGAAGATTGTTTAACATTAATTGCTTCTGAAAATTTTACATCTCTATCTGTTTTAGAAGCTCAAGGAAGTGTATTAACTAATAAATATGCAGAAGGTTATCCTAATAAAAGGTATTATAATGGTTGTCATTATGTTGATGAAATTGAAAAAATAGCTATTTTAAGAGCTCAGAAATTGTTTAATGCTAGGTATGTTAATGTTCAACCTCATTCAGGAACTCAAGCTAATATGGCTGTTTTACAAGCTTTATTAAAACCAAATGATGTCATTTTAGGTATGTCTTTGGATGCAGGAGGTCATTTGACTCATGGTTCTGTTTTAAGTTTTTCTGGTATTTTTTTTCGTTCTTTTGGTTATAATGTTTCCCCAAAAACAGAAATTATTGATTATGATAATATTTTGAAAATAGCTTATCAAGTAAAACCTAAATTAATAATAGCTGGAGCTTCTTCTTATTCTAGAAAGATTGATTTTGTGAAGTTTCGTCAAATAGCTGATAAAGTTAACGCTTATTTAATGGCGGATGTTGCTCATATAGCTGGATTAATAGTAAGTAATTTACATCCTTGTCCTTTAATGGCTAAAGCTGATGTAGTTACTTCTACCACGCATAAAACTCTTAGAGGTCCTAGAGGAGGTATTATTTTAACTAATAATTTAGAAATTCATAATAAAATTAGTAAAGGTATTTTTCCAGGCACACAAGGAGGACCTTTAATGCATACTATTGCTGCTAAAGCAGTTGCCTTCCAAGAAGCTTTAAAAGATGATTTTATATTATATCAAAAACAAGTAGTTAAGAATGCTTTTGCTTTAGCTAAACGTTTATCTTTTTTAGGTTATCGTGTAATTAGTGGCACTACAGAAAATCATTTGTTAATGATTGATGTTACTTATAATAATTCAAATTTAAATGGTAAAATTGTTGCAGACGTTTTACAAAAAGTTAATATTATAGTTAATAAAAATTTTATTCCTTTTGATAAAAATAAAGGTTTTTATCCTTCGGGGATTAGATTAGGTACTGCTGCTATGACTACTAGAGGTTTTAAAGAAGCTGAATTTATTAAAGTAGCTGATATGATAAATTATGCTTTACAAAATTATAAAAATGATATGATTCTCGAGCAAATAAAAAAAGAAGTTTTATTATTAATTATTAAATTTCCTTTATATCATTAAAAATGATTATAGTATTTGATTTTATTAAATTTTAATTTAATTTTTATTTTTTAATTAAATCTCTTTAATATGTTAAAATGTATTAGTAAATATTTTTGGAAAATTTTAATTATTGATATTATTTATATTTAACTTGTAAAAAAAATATTATTTATTTATTTGGAAAGGATTTAATTTATGAAAAAGAATATTCAACATCCCAATTTTTATGAAATCGAAGTTTCTTGTGCTACTTGTCATAAAAAACATAAAATAGGGACTACTGTGCAAAAGATCAAAATTGAAACTTGTTCTAATTGTCATTCTTTTTATACTAATTCTCAATCTTTTGTAACAGTGGCTGGTAGAATTGATAAATTTTATAAACGTTATGGAAAATCCTCAGTTAAAAAAGATGAAAAATCAAATTAATTGATATTGATTTGCAGAGAAAGGTTATCTTTATAATGATGGTGGTAGATGAAGAAGGTTTTGTTGAAGTTATTTGTGGTCCGATGTTTTCAGGTAAAACAACTGAATTAATTAAACGCATTAATTTTTTAAAAACTTTGCAATTACAATTTTTAGTTTTTAAACCAGGGCGCCAAAGAGGCCTAGATTTCGTACTATCTAACCAATAGTCAGAGGCGATAAACTCTGAAAGGATATGGTCGGTCAATCAAACGAAAGAATGATGGATTACAGCAGACCATAAAAGCGGGTTGTGACGAAAGCAAATTAGTCAAGAAGACTCCGCCACCGAACAAATTCTATGGGAAAGCCTGAGATGGCCTAAGAAGGAAAATTGATGTAATAAAACAACCTGTTCGGAAGTTGCTTAAGCGAACGGTCCAGAATCTATCGATATTAATGGTTTGTATTGGATAGTTTATCAAATTAAGAAACCTGGAATCAGCCTCCTGAAAGAGGATACTTCCCCTAAGGAATTGAGGTAGAAATTTAGAGTAACTTGGAGAATCCTAAAACTAAGTAATTAAATTTACTAATCCGGAAATAAAAGCCCGGGTGGTCAAGGATAAAGAATCTTTTTAGTAGTCGTAAGGGTAAACCTAAATTTGGAATAATTTAGTTAATCATCTTACCAAGAAGAGAGTTAATAACTCTCATAGGGCGAAAAAAGAAAGTAATTTACTATTTATTCAATGGTATCGGGAAGGGAGTTGATAAATTATGTCAACAACGGTTTCACCAGAAACTAAACTTTTACGAACATTGAATAAGATTCAATATTGTTCATCAAATGGCTACTCTATAAAAAGAGAACTGCAGCAAGGGATGAATAACTTTTATAACACGGTAACAGCGTTCAATAAAATTGCCGCTAACAAAGGGGCGGGCACACCCGGAATCGACAAAGAAACCATTGATGGGATCAATCTTAAAAAACTAGAAAGATACCACCGAGAATACGTAAATAATGGGTACAACCCGAAACCAGTTAAAAGAACCTTCATTCCTAAAGATAATAGAGAAACCAGACCCTTGGGGATACCTACCATCAAGGATAGATTGATGCAAAAATGCTTGGAACAACTCCTGACTCCTTATTTTGAAAATATCTTCTCAGAATGGAGCTTTGGATTTAGAACCAAAAAATCTTGCCATGATGCCATCAAACGGACCAAACAAAGATTTAAAGGAATTGATTACCTTATCAAAATTGACTTAAAAGGTTATTTTGAAACTATCAATCATGAAATTCTAATGAGAACCTTAAACCAGTTCATCAAAAAGAACAAAACGCTCTCAACCATTAACAAATGGCTAAAAGCCGGTTTCATGAAGGACTGTATCAAATATGAATCTTTATCGGGATCTCCTCAGGGAGGAATTATTTCTCCTCTATTAGCGAATGTATATTTACACCATATCGACCTGAGAATGGAGAAACTGATTGAAGAAGGAAAACCAATTAAGAAGAAGAACCCAGAATACTGGAAGGCATGGAAGATACACCAGCATCGTAATCTGGGGGTGGACAGAGACATCAATTTAAATCCAAAACCAAGAGTTGAATATATCCGTTATGCAGATGACTTTATCATTGGCATCAAGGGTGAATATAACCAAGCGGAAAGAATCAAAGACCAAGTAACGCAATGGCTAAAACAGGATCTGAACCTTACGATTAGTAAGGATAAGTTCAAAATTGTGAAAGCCAATAAAGGAACTAGGTTTCTATCTTACATGATAAAGGTTAATCCTACCAACAAAACCAGAGAAAGGAAACTTACCAAGAATTCCTTAAATGGCAAAGTTCTAATCCAGATTCCTAAAGCGAAAGCCAAAGAATATGGATATGAATATAATTGGTTAAAAAAGGGAAAGGTGAAACACGACGAAACACTAGCGGATAGATACGAATTAGAAATAATCCGGACCTACAAGACAATTATTAGAGGAATTATCCAATATTTTTGTCTAGCTAACAATCTAAGCGTTTTATCTCACTTAAATTATCTAGCTGAATATAGCTGTTTGAAAACACTAGCAAGGGAACGGAAAACGTCAATTGCCAGAGTTCGAAAGAAATATAATATAGGTTCAACTTGGGGTATTGCTTATCTTAATAAAGAAAAAACCCAATACGAACCATGGGATGTCTACTCTTGGAATAAAATTAAGACAATGCGTAATTACAAGGGAAACCCTGATATTACCATTAATAAATATATATTCCAAGGTCGTACCCATCTGACTGACCGTCTAAAAGCGGAACATTGTGAGAGCTGCGACAAAACAACCCAACTTCAAATTCATCATATTGGCACAATTCGCAATGCGAATCGCAAAAGTATCATGAATAAAAGAACTAAAGTACTGTGTAAGAATTGTCATCGAAAGGTAACAAATCAACAAATACAGGACATTAGAAACAAGAACGATATGAACAAATAACTAATCAACCGCGAGGGGAAATTAGTTCTCGAGAGAGAGTAAATTATAGAAAGCCGGATGCTCGGAAACTTGCTTGTCCGGTTTGGACGGGGGCTGATTGTAAATAAAACAGCAAAAATAAATCGCTGAATAAAACGCAATTAATCTATCCGTATTTTATTGATAATCGTTATTCATGTAAAAGCGAGTTAATTAATCATAATTTAGAAACAGTTCCTGCTATTTTAATTCATCAAAGTAAAGAAATTTTTAATTTTATAAAACCTGGGGTTGATGTTATCATTATTGATGAAGCTCAATTTTTAGATTCTGAAATTGAAAAAATTATTAATGATTTATCCTATAAAGGTATACGTATTATTGTAGCTGGTTTAGAATTAGATTTTCGTGGTAGACCATTTGGTTCTATGCCATATTTGTTATCTATTGCTGATAGAGTTACCAAATATAGATCTTATTGTTTTATTTGTGGTAAAAAAGCATCTCGTACTCAAAGAATTTATTCTAATTTAAAAGGTAAGTTTGCACATGAAGAAGAACCAGTAATTTTAGTAGGCGGTAAAGATTATCATGAACCTTGTTGTCGTAAATGTCATAAGTTTTAATTTATTTTTATAATAATATTTTATTTTAAGTTTGAATGTGGTTATGAAAAAAAAACATTTTTGGTTTATGCAAGAAGCTTTTATTGAAGCTAAAAAAGCTTTTGAAAAGGGAGAAGTTCCTGTAGGTGCTGTTGCGGTAATAGATGATAAAATTGTAGCTAGAGCTCATAATAATACAGAAAATAGTCAATTATTTTTTAGTCATGCAGAATTTTTAGTTCTTATAGAAGTTAATCGCCAATTAAGAAGTTATCGAATGAATATGGTAAATATTTATGTTACTTTAGAGCCTTGTATGATGTGTTTCGGAGCTTTAATTCAATCTCGGGTTAATAAAATTTATTATAGTGCTTCTAATATTAATTTTAATTTTTATAATAATTTTTTGTATACTTACAATAATTTAAAATATCATGAAAAATTTGTTAAATTATTTATTTTTGAATCAGAAAGTCAGAATATTTTGAGAAAATTTTTTGCTAATTTAAGATACAAACAGTCTTATAATTGATTTTTTTGATGTATAATAATTGGCGTAATGGTTTTTATTTTAATTATAATTTAATAATTTTTTTTAAAAATCACCATTCAATGTTAATTAAAATGAATTTGATCAGGTCTTAATTGAAGCAGTCATAAATTTTATTGCATGTGGATGGTGATTTTTAAGAAAAATTGTTATATAATTTATATATAAAGATAATTTAATTTTTAATAAAAAAAATAGGAATAGGTTTAATAATTTGAGTTTTAATTTGTGGGACAAAAATAAATTTCAACTTTTGCCTTTAGTTTTTGATTCTGTAAAAGGTGATTCTTTTTATGAGGATTTATATGAATTTGATCAAAAAAAAGTTAAAATTCAATTTTATTATTTGAAGCAAAATAAATATCAAGATAGTTTTATTAAGTTGAATCAATACGTTGTTTGGACTTTAAAAGATAATGTTTATCGAGTTTTTATAGATAAATCTTATTATCAAAAATTTGATATTTTATATCAACCCAAGATTAATATTTTTTTTATTAAATACATTTTTTCTTCTTTAAAAACTTATAATTCTATTCTATTAAGTAGATACTTTTATATGTTATGCGGATTTTTATTTTATATAATGAATACTATTTTATGTTTTAAATTATCTTTATTTTTAGGTAATTTAAAATTATTTTTAATATTTTTGTTTTTTTTATTATTTTTAACTTTCTCTTTTTGTTTGATTAAATATCAAAATAATCTTTTCTTGAAGAAGAAACAAAAATTATTACAAGAATTTAAAAATAATGTTGAAATATTACTAGGTAAAGAAAAAACGGAAAAAATTTTATTAGAACATCAAGAATATTTAAATTTTATATCAAATAAAAACAAAAAATGAAGAAATTTATTATTTTTATTAGAGATTTAATTTAAAAAATGACAATTATTTCAGAAAGGTATGCTGGAAATGAAATATTACCAAAGTATTGTAGTCGGTGGTGGTCATGCCGGTGTAGAAGCTGCTTTAGCTTTAGCAAAACAATCGCATAAAACTTTATTAATCACTGGCAATTTACAACAAATAGCATCTTTACCTTGTAATCCTTCTATAGGTGGCCCGGCTAAAGGTGTTGTTGTTAGAGAAATTGATGCTTTAGGTGGTATCATGGGTAAAGCTGCTGATATTTGTCAAATTCAAATGAAAATGCTTAATACTTCTAAAGGGCCAGCTGTAAGGAGTTTAAGAGCCCAAATAGATAAAATTAAATATCCTATGTTTATTTTAGAAACGCTTAAAAAAACCCTTAACTTAACTTTAATGGAGGCTTTAGTAGAACATTTAATTATTCTAGAAAATGACTTATGTGTTAAGGGAGTAAAATTAACTAATGGCGAAGTTATCTATAGTGATATCGTTATCTTAACTACAGGAACTTATTTAACAAGTAAAATTTTAATAGGTTCTCAAGTTATCAATTCGGGTCCTAATAAAGCTCCTACTACTTATAACATAAGTAAACAATTAATAAAATTTGGAATGGAAGTTATTCGCTTGAAAACAGGCACTCCGCCGAGAGTTCATAAAGATACTATAGATTATACTCAAACTGTTGAACAATCAGGTGATAAAGTTTTACAAACTTTTAGTTCTCCTCCAGTTATTGATAATTTAGGTGTACAGAAATTATGTTTTTTAACGCATACTAATGAAAATACTCATCAATTAATTCGTCAAAATTTACATAAATCAGCTATGTATAGTGGTTATGTTTGTAGCTCTGGTCCTCGTTATTGTCCTTCTATAGAAGATAAAATAGTACGATTTTATGATAAAAATAGACATCAATTATTCATTGAGCCTGAAAGTTTGTTATCTGATGAGATGTATTTACAAGGACTTTCTATGAGTATGCCTTCCGAAGTACAAGAAAAAATTTTAAAAACTATTCCAGCTTTTTCAAAAGCAAAAATTATTAAATATGCTTATGCTATTGAATATGATGCTTTTAATCCTAATCAACTTTTTCATACTTTAGAAAGTAAAAAAATTAAAAATTTATTTTTGGCTGGTCAAATTAATGGCACTAGTGGTTATGAAGAAGCTGCTTGTCAAGGATTAATTGCAGGAATTAATGCCGCTTTAAAACTACAAAATAAATCTCCTTTTATATTAAAACGAAATGAAGCTTATATTGGTGTTTTAATTGATGATTTAATTAATAAGGGAACGTATGAACCATATCGTTTATTAACTTCTAGAGCTGAATTCCGTTTATTATTACGGCATGATAATGCAGATTTAAGGTTAATGCCTTATGGTTTTAAATTTGGATTGATTGATCATAAAACTTTTGATTGGTTAAAAAACAAGCAAATGCAAATCAATTATTTAAAAGAAAAGTTACATAATTTTTATTTGGATGCGGATAGTTTATATAAATTTAACATTAATTCTGATTCTCGTCGTATTAGTTTATATCAGTTATTAAAAAGATCTGATTTAAAAGAAGATATTTTAAATAATTTTTTTGCATCTCAATATTCTGTTGATGTTTTAGAACAAGTGGGTATTCAAATTAAATATGAAGATTATATTTTAAAATCAGAAAAAGAAGTTAAAAAAAATTCTCATTTAGAAGAAAAAGTTATACCTAATAATATTGATTATAAAATTATTAAAAACCTATCTCAAGAAGCTAAAGAAAAATTGACTAAAATTAAACCTTTTAATATAGCTCAAGCTTCGCGTATTTCTGGAGTTAATCCTGTTGATATTAATATTTTATTAATTTATTTGCAAAAGTATAGTGATTCTCATGTATTATAAATTCGAGTTACAAAATAAATTCAAATTAAACCAATTACAAATGATGCAATTTGATAAATATTCTGTTTGTTTGCGGCATTTCAATAATAAAATGAATTTAACTTCAATATTAGAACCAGATTTAATATATATTAAACATTTTTATGATTCTTTGTTGGTTTCTTCTTTAGTTCGTTTTGATCAAATTAATTCTTTGTGTGATATAGGTACAGGAGCAGGTTTTCCAGGAATTCCTTTAAAAATTTTATTTCCTCATTTAAATTTATTTTTGATTGAATCTTCATATAAAAAAACTATTTTTTTAAATTTTTTAGTTAAAGAATTATCTTTACAAAATGTTTATATTTATCATCAACAAGTAGAAAAACATAATTTTCGATATGATTATCTTATAGCTAGAGCTTTAGGAAAATTAAATGTTATTTTAAATTTGATTTATCCATTATTGAATGTTAAAGGTAGTTTTATTGTGATGAAAGGTCCTAATTATCGTCAAGAGTTTATAAATGATAAAATTTTTGATAAATTTCGATTAAAAGATAAACATGTTGGTGTTTTACCTAATCAATTAGGCACTAGAGTAAATTTATTATTTAATAAATTAATTTAATTTGATTTTGTTTTTTAATTATTATTTTATAATTTATTTTATAATTACCGATATATTTTGTTAATGTATAATTTTTGTTGATTTTAATTAATATTTTATCTTATTATTTAAATTTAATTTTTGTAATTATTATCTTTGGTTGTAAATTGAATTATTTGATTATAATATTTTAATTCAAATAGGGAAGCATAGATATATAATGATAAAATTTAATCGACAAAATTTAGATATTTGTAATCAGTGTATTGGTTTTATTTTAAATAAATTTATTATTAGTTTTAATATTTTTAAATGGGATTTTGGAATAATTTTGGTTGTTCGCTCCGGTTATATCTAGTTAATGTTTGTTTGATTAAATAAATTTTAATTTTTTATGAAAAATTTATTTTTAATTTAAGATTTATTTTTATATTCTTTAAGATTTATGAAATTTATTTATTTTTTTATTAATTATTTTATGTTTTCTATTCGTTTAAAAATAATTTAAGTAATTTCTTGATTGTATTTAATCTTAATTAAGATACATTTAGTTATTATCATTATTTATTTATTATTTTTTATTCGAAAACAGAAAAGGATTAATATAGAATTTTCATGAATAAGTTATGGGAAAATATTTCTTACATTGTGATGGCTTTTTGCATTACTAGTAGTATTTTTTTAATAGGAGTAATTGTTGTTAATTATGACAATATAAATAATGACAATAATGATCAATATGTTGCAAGTACGAATACTAATAACAGAAATTCAAATTCTCGTAAAGATGGTAAAAATAATAAAAAACAATATCCTGTAGGTCAACAACAGGTGCCAAAATCAGATCCTAATATTCAACGAGATGATGCTTTTGTATTAAGTGATGAACAATTACAAGATCGACCATTTTCACAAGAAAATCAAGAAATAAGCGCGCAAAATTTCGAAGAAAATGATAATATATTTGGTTTAGATTCCTCGCAAAAAGATGTTGTTGTAGATGAAAAAGTTATTTCTGGAAACTTTGAAAGTTTTAACACGGATGAACAAGAAAATGTTCAATATAATGATTTTTCAGAACAAGAATTTGATTCACTTGATAATATAGACTCTTCAGTATCTCAACAAGAAAAAATAGAAGATATTGAACCGAATAATAAACTTTTGGCTTTTCGTCGAAGACATTTTAATAATCCAAATTTTTATCAATATATTGAACAGGTTTTGCAATGTAAACCAGTTACTTGGGATAATTTAAATTCTGAAGATTTATTTTCATTTTTTCAAGAAGAACCTGATAAATTTTTTAATGCTGAACAAAGAAGTATGATTATTCAAGCTTATTTAGCTGATTATAATATCAGAATACTTTTAAAAGATTATATTAATAATACCCCTATTCGTTTTTCACAATTAATCAAATTCGGATTTACTTGGGAACAATTAGCTTTTTATTTTGAATTTATAAATCCAAATTTTCATAAATATATCCAAAAGGTTTTAGAAGGTCAAAATATTGTATGGCGTGAATTAGGTACTATTCATAGTCGTGATTTAATGGTATTTTTCAAAGCAGAACCGGATAAATTTTTTACTCCTGAACAAAGAAATATGATTATTAAATCTTATTTGAATAATTATGATATTCGATCAGATTTAAAAGAATGTATCAAAGAGAACCATGATCTTTTTTCACAATTGATAAGATTTGGATTTACTTGGGAACAATTATCTTTTTACTTTGAATTTGAAAATAAAAATTTTGCAACATATATTAATAATGTTTTAAAAGGTAAAAAAAATTTATATATAGATCCAAAAGATTTAAATATTAAAGATTTAACGGTATTTTTTATTGAAGATTCTGATAAATTTTTGACTTATAAACAAAAAAGATTGATTATTCATTCTTATTTAGCTAATTATAATATTAGAACGCTTTTAACAGAATATATTAGACAAAATCCTAATAGTTTTCGGTTATTGAAAAAATTTGGATTTACTTGGGAACAACTAGCTTTTTATTTTAAATTTGTAAATCGATTTTTTCATAAATATATCCTAGATGTTTTAGAAGGTAAAAAAATTGAATGGCATAAATTAAAAGGTCTTCATGAACATGATTTTGTTGTGTTTTTCGATGAAGAACCAGATAAATTTTTTACTCCCGAACAAAGAAATATGATTATTGAATCTTATTTATCAGATCGTGATAGTCTATCCATGTTAATAGAAGATGTTCGGAAAAATTTTAGTTTTTCTTCAAAATTAATTAAATTTGGATTTAGTAGTGCTCAAATGGACCAAATTTATAGTGGTTTAATTTAATAATAAAATGATATAAAAATTAATAATAAATAGAGATAATTATTATCTTGTAAACTTATTATTTTAAATGTTCATTTAATTATTGTAGAGTTATTGTTTTTTATTTGGTAAAATTAATCGAGATAAATTTTAAGAAATTTTATCTCGATTATTTATTTTTTTTATTTTATAACAAGTCTATTTAGTTAAGGAATATAAAAATATTTTATATGAATATTAAAAAAATTTTTAATTATAGAATTATTGTATCTATATTTAATTTGTTGTTGATTGGTGGAATGTTATTTGCGATTTATGCTAATTCTCAAAAACAACAACAATCTAATGAAATTAAATTATTTCATGACAATAAACTTATTAATAAATATAATGATAATTTAAAAAAAGTTATTTCTAAAAAACCATTATTTTCGATTGATCAAGAATTGTTTGACAGTTTTAGAAATGCTTTACGAAAAAAAATTTTTAATAATGATGAATTAGTAGGTTTTAAAATAGGGCGCCAAAGAGGCCTAAATTTCGTGATATCTAACCAATAACCAGAGGCGATAAACCCTGAAAGGATATGGTCGGTCAGTCAAACGAAAGAATGACGGATTACAGCAGACCATAAAAGCGGATTGCGACGAAAGCAAATTAGTCAAGAAGATTCCGCCACCGAATAATTCTATGGAAAAGCCTGAGATGGCCTAAGAAGGAAAATTGATGTAATAAACCAACCTGTTCGGAAGTTGCTTAAACGAACGGTCCAGAGTCTATCAATATTTATATTTTGTATTGGATAGTTTATCAAAGAAAGAAACCTGGAATCAGCCTCCAAAAGAGGGTACTTCCCCTAAAGAATTAAGGTAGAAATTTAGTGTAACTTGGAGAATCCTAAAGCTAAGTAATTAAGTTTACTAATCTGGAAATAAAAGTCTAGATGGTCAAGGATAAAGAATCTTTTTAGTAGTCGTAAGGGTAAACCTAGATTTGGAATAATCTAGCTAATCGTCTTACCAAGAAGAGAGTTAATCACTCTCATAGGGCGAAAGAAGAAAGTAATTTATTATTTATTCAATGGTATCGGGAAGGAAGTTGATAAATTATGTCAACAACGGTTTCAACAGAAACTAAACTTTTGCGAACATTGAGTAAAATTCATTATCGTTCAACAAATGGTGGCTCCCTAAAAAGAGAACTCCAGCAGGGGATGAATAACTTTTACAACACGTTAACAGCATTTAATAAAATTGCGGCTAACAAGGGGGCGGGCACACCCGGAATTGACAATGAAACTATTAATGGGATTAATCTTAAAAAACTAGAAAAATACCACCAAGAATATGTCAACA
>JAUZIB010000002.1:44065-57764 GCA_032887715.1 Candidatus Phytoplasma australasiaticum | reverse complement strand
TCTGGCGTCGACTTATTGACTAGATATTTCGTCTCATCGCGCTTGCGTGCTTTTGCTGTTATTAATTACTCTTTCGAGACAATTAATCAAGCCCACTTTACAGTGTTTACGTGACCTCTAGAGATTAATCACTCTAGGCTATGCGTTAAATAGCGGAATTATGCGCATCTTTTGCGCCCAATTTCTTCAGATTGTTGGTTTAATCGGGATAGAAATTAGAGCGTTTTAAATATTTCATTGATTTACTCTAAGCCCCCCACACCACCGGACAAGCAAGTTTCCAAGCATCCGGCGGTTCCAAAACAGAAATAAACTAAAATTTATTAAATGTTTCGGTTCCTCTTTCGCCTTGCAATTAGCTTTCCTAATTTCCTTGGAGAGTCAGTTCACTTAAAAATTCCATTTTAAGCTTTGAATATCTCTCGACTACTATGATTCTGCTTTTCCCTTGCTTTTTTTAATATAAAAAAAGTTTAGGGAGATGAAAGTTACTCTAAATATTTACCTCATGATTTTAGGCGAGAAGACCAAAAATATTTAATTATAAAAAAATATAATATTGGTAGGATTGCAAATAAAATTTTTTTCCAAAAGAAAAGAACAATTATAAAAGACATTTAATACCCTTTTATAAGATTGCAAACTGTCGAATAAATAGCTACAACAGGTTTCGTTATTACTCCTTTTTTCTCTTCAATTCCACTTCTAGAATTTATCCATAATCACATTTCAACTTGCAATCGCTTTCTTGTATAGCTATATTATACTCACGTTGCTTTGAGAATTTGCTATAATTACTTCGATTTTCATAGAAATAACCAATTCTCTGTTGCCGTTTTTTGTCCCAAAACGTACAATAGGTTAAATTGCAAAATATTTAGGCATCTTTTCCGCCCTTAAATTAACGATTAATAAATCTGAATAATAAAAATTATCTTCTTTATTTATATATCCTATATCTTTTACTGTTTCTCGAATAATAGTTTCTATTTTTTGCTGTTCTAAATCAATAGAACTTTTAATTTCTCCACAAAGAATAATTTTATTTTTAGTTACTATCGTTTCAATAGCGACTTTTGCGTTAGAATCTTGTTTAAGATAAGCATCTAATAAAACATCAGAAATTTGATCTGCTATTTTATCAGGATGCCCTTGAGTAACTGATTCTACAGTAAACTTTTTCATTTATTGATTAAAAACTCACTTTCATATATTGCATTACATTTTATAACAATAAATTGTTTTTTATACCTAACAATAAAAAAAGACTTTTGCAAGTCTTTTTTTGATGATATATAAAAATAAATTAAAAAATTTTATTAATTCGAACAGCTTTTACACCATGCTGAGTAGATTCTACATCAAATTCAAAAAGAGCACCTTGATAAAAAAAGTTTCTTCTAGCTTCAGGCGTCATTTCTATAACAGATCTATCTGCAATTTGTGAAACATGAAAAAAAACTTCTTCTAATGATTTAGTATCTAAACCAATTAACTCTTTAATTTCTAAATATTTGTCATTAATAGCATCTTTTGAAAATTCAGGATTTAATAACATATCCTTTAATTCTTGTACTTTATTGTTTAATGTTAATTGCTGTTCTTCTGATAATTCACGATTTCTATAAATAAATCCATAATTTCCTCTTTCTTCATGATTTTCTGTTGTTCTTTTTTCTGAAAAAAACTTTAAATAACCTATACTACGTGGACTAATTTGATCTGCTGACATTTTAAAAAAAACTCCTCTGCAATTGCATTCTAATTTCATTCTCTAATTTTATTTTAATTAGTCGAAATAGTCACTTCCATTATACACAAATTCATAATAAAATTAAATATTATATTTAACAATGCAACAATAAAAATTTAATATTAAAAAATTATTTTTTTATTATATTTATGATATAATTATCTATCAAATATTAAAAAAATATAGCCCTTATAGTTTAATGGTAAAACACATCAATGGTAATGATGTAATATAAGTTCAATTCTTATTAAGGGCACCAATTATTTTGTAAAAACCATTAATTTTTTTGGTAAAATCTAATAGTAAAGAAAACTAAATAGTAATTTTTAAAAAATTTATAATTTATAATTAAAATGCGGGTGTCGTATAATGGTTATTACATATGCTTGCCAAGCATATAATGAGGGTTCGATTCCCTTCACTCGCTCCATCCAAATTAACAATATTTATAAAAAATTCTTACTATTGAAGTGGAAAAAAATTAAACAAAATGTTTTATTAATTATCTACTAAAGAAATATTTTTGATAAATAAAATATTATTTTATTAAATTTTAATATTTATTAATGCAATTTTGATTAATTATAATTTTTCGAAATTTTATTTTTAAAAAAATTATTAAATTTTAAAATTTAATCAAATCAAACAATTAACAAAAAAATATATTTTATTAATTATTAAAAAATAGTAAAAATTATTAAAAAATATCAAAATAAGTAAAGTTTAAAAAGAAAGGAATTCTGAATTTACGTCGCTGTGCCATTTCGTTTCCGATTTCCTTTTGAGTTCCAGAAAAGTTATCGATAATTATCTATCACAATCAACAAATAATTACTAATTTTTGAATAATCCATGATAGTAATATCTATACCAAACAAAGTTTCCATCTAATAAACAACAAGATATTATTGTAATAATCATTTAACCAAAAATATTAAATATATTTATATTTATAAAAACTGGTTTCGAAAAAAAATTACTGAAGATAGCAATTATAAATATTATATATTACTTCTTTTTCTAATGATATTTTGGATATCTCTACGAGAATAGCAATGTTTTTACATCATTACGATCTCTTTTATAACCCTAAATTTTTGACATTTAATAAATTATTACGCATGATAAACCCAAAAAATTCAAAGAATAAATACAACTGTTATCAAAATAAATTTTTAAAATATAAATTATTTAAAATTATCATTTTGATTATGATTGAAAAATTTTTTAGATTAGAAAGATTGTTTACTTAAATAAAACATCAAACTATTTAAAAGCCATTGTAAAATTTATATTAAAATTGAAAAATATTTAATTTAATATTTATTATTGAGATTACAATGAGGGGAAAAGTATATTTTTGACAAACAATATCATAATTATTTTATAGTTTTTTTTATTTTATACATAAAAAATTTAATATTTTATATTATTTTAAAACTTTTTAATACCGAAAATATATATAAATTTTTATTTATTTTTATAAAAATTGATAATACTTTTTTAGTATTTTAATACTTAATAAAAAAATAAAAAAGAAATATTCTTAATTAAGTTTTTATCTTAATCAAATATTTCTTTTTATTATTTTTAACTGATGACGTTTAATAATTAAACTACGTTTAGCTTGAAAATCACCAGGATGTTTTTGAACATGATACGACAATACTTCGATATTAGCGTTTAATAAATTAAATTGTACTTTATTGGAACCTGTATTCACAAGATTAACATCACATTGTTCTAAAATTTTTTTCTTTTGCTCTTTATTCAAAGCCATTTTTCAGTGATATCCTTTCAAACTACCAAAAAAAAATTAATTTAAATTAATCAATAGATTAATAAAATTAATTATTATTTATTTCAATCAATATTATTAAATACTTCCTCTTTAACGACTAATTATAATTTTAAAAATTTTTCCACATCTAAAATAAAAATAGTAGCTCCACCAACAGAAACCTCGGAAGGTAAAGAATAATAAGCGGAAAATTCATTTAAAATATCATTAGGTATAATTTGTGTTTTTTGTCGAGAATGGAATCTAATAATTTCTATAGCTTGTTCCACTTTATCAACTGATAAACCTATAATTAAAGTAACATTTTTTTTACTTAAAAAGCCTCCTTGAGTCGATAATCTTGTGCTAAAAAAGTTATTTTTACTTAAATTATGTTGTACTTCATCAGCATCTTCTGATGAAACAATAGCTAAAATTAATTTCATTTTTTTATTCATATGCTACTATTATATAATATTTAAATCTATAAAAAATATTATTTTATAAAAAAATTAAATAATATATATTTCCAAATACAATAAATTCAATATTAACTTGCAATTAAAACAATATATTTGAAAAATATATTACAAAATGGAGGCCCTGAACGGATTCGAACCGATGTTTCAAGCTTTTGCAGAGCTATGCCTTACCACTTGGCTACAGGGCCATAACAAATAATAATAAAAGACGTAAAATATTATTTCCTAAAATATCTAAATAATAAAAATTTAAAATTTATTTAAATTTAAATAACTGAAAAAATAATATAAATTAATATTCTTTTAATCATTAAATTAATTTATTTTTTTTCTTTATGAAGTAAATATTTTCTTTCAAAAGGACAATATTTATTTAATTCCAAATTTTTAGAATTTTGTTTTTTATTTTTATAAGTATGATAATTTTCTCTGCCACATTTCTGACAAAATAATTTCACTAATTCACTCATTTTTCTAATAACCTCATGAATATTCTAAATAATTAAAATCATTACAAAATCCAAACGATAATTAATATCATTATAAATTAAAAAAATAGCTATAAAACTATTCTTTTAATACTATAAAAAATTTTTAAATATTTTATTAAATGCAAAAAATTAATTTACATTAAGTTTCAATGATTTTAATAAGTTTTTTATCCAAAACTTCTGGATAACGATATTTTACTTCTCTCATTTTTTTAAATAAAACACACACAATTTTATTTTGAATATCAATTCTAGTAACTACACCTATCTCTTGTTCACCTGCAACACTAACTTTAGCTCCAATAAAATGGCGATAAGGATTAATATTTTGATCTAAATAATTCAAAAAAAATCAACCTCTTTCTCCAACAATTTAACTTATATATTTTATTATTCAGATAAGATTTTTTTAAAATCTCTTTTAACTTTAGTACTCATTTTAAATGTTGGCACTGTTTGAGGAGGAGTAACTCTAATTTCGGATGTAGTAGGTATTTTAAATTTTCTTGATTTACGATAGGACATTTTAAAAAAACCTAAATAAGGAATTGTAAATTTTTCTTTTTTATTTAAAGTTTCACCCATGATATCATATAAAGATTTGAAAACTTTAACAACATCTTTTTTTTTCATATTTGTGCATTTAGCTACTTTAGAAATCAATTCAGCCTTACTCATTATTTGTTTTGGCTCCTTTTATTAAATTTTAAAATCATTTTCAATTAAATAAATAAAAGCTAAAAAATCTTTTTAACTTTTTATTAAAATTCAAATTTAGATAAAATAAGTTAATGTTTTTATGAATAAAATAATATAAATATATTCTTAAACACTAAAAATAATATCAAAAAACTTGAATCTAGTTTGATTTTAGCATAAAAATAAGTTTTATTAACACAAAATCGTTATTTTAATATAAATTTATTTCATAATTACTTTAAAAAGATAATTTATAGATTTATTTTCTATAATCACTTGATAAGCGCTTTCAATAAGAGGTAATTCTATATTTTTATCTAACATTAAACGATAAAAGGCTTTTAAATTATTAATACCTTCTATAGTTTGTTGACTTTTATGACAAATAGATTTAATATCCAAACCTAAACCTATTTGTAGACCAGCTTTATAATTACGAGAATTTTCATTAAAACTTGTTACTATCAAATCACCTAAACCTGCTACACTTAAAATTGTTTCCAAAGAAAACCCTAAATATTTCATTAACTTATATAATTCCATAATAGCTATACTAAAAAAAGCAGATTTAGCATTATTTTTAAAATTATTCCTATCTAAAACGCCACTAATTAAAGACAAAACATTTTTAAAAGCACTACATATCTCACAACCATAAACATCATTAGAAACAAACACTTTTAAATAATTTTTATTAGTAAAAATATGATTTATAAATTTAGCAAATTGCAAATTAGAAGAAGCAGATACTAAAAAAGTTAAATATCCTTCAATAACTTCTTCAGCATGAGATGGCCCCATAAGACAACCATAATTACCAATTTTAAATGAATCCAATTCCTCTTTAATAATTTCTTGAATAGTCTTATAACTTTCCACTTCTATACCTTTAGAAACGTTAATAAAATTTTTTGATTGTTGTTTTAAAATAACATTAATTTCTCGTAACAATAATCTTATTTTTTGCGCAGGTATACATAAAATGATTAAATCAGAATATAATAAAGCTTCAGATAAAACATAAGTAGCTTGAATTTTTCGATTTAAAGTTTTAATAAACACAGGGTGTTTATGTTTTTTAATACAATTTACATATTCAATATTATTATCATATACCAAAACCAAATGACCATTATCTGATAAAACTTGAGCTAAAGTCGTTCCCCAAGCTCCGCCGCCTATAATAGTAATTTTTTCTTTCATATATGCTCACTTTTCCTTTTAAAAATTATTTTAATGGGTAATCCTTGTAATTCTAAGTTTAATCTCAATTGATTTTTCAAAAATCTCTCATAAGAAAAATGAATAAATTTCGGTTCGTTAACCAAACAAACAAAAGTAGGCGGTTTATTAAAAATTTGTTTTAAATAATAAAAATGAGCTTTTCCTTGTTGAAAAATGTGAGGTGGATTTAACTGAATAGCTTTATACAAAATATCATTCAAAACATGATCTGTAAAATTACTTTTGTAATTGACAAAAACCTTATCTAAAATTTTTATAAATTTATCTAAATTATATTTTTGCAAAGCAGAAATATTAATTAATGGCATATAATCCAAAAATCTTAATTCATTTCTTATATTAATCTCAAATGCATCATAAACCTGATCTGTTTTTGAAATTAAATCCCACTTGTTAGCAATAATAATACAAGGTTTATTGGCTTTAAAAAGCATAGCAGCGATATTTTTATCTTGATCACTAATTTTTTGACTCGAATCCATCATAAAACAAACAATATCGCTTTCTAATATAGCTATTGAAGTCCTTAAAAAACTGTATTTTTCTTTACCAGCCTTAATTTGTCCTCTTTTTTTTAAACCTGCTGTATCAATAATACGATAAAAACGCTTATTATATTCAAATATAGTATCAACTATATCTGTAGTAGTACCAGGAATACTAGAAACAATCATTCTTTCTTGAGATAATAAAGAATTTATAAAAGTAGATTTACCAACATTAGGTTTTCCAATTACACAAAACTTAACCATATCTTCAGTTTTAATGTTATTAGAAATCTGTTCTAATGGTCGTTTAGAAACAATACTATCCAAAAGCGTCCCTATACCAATGCCATGAAGGACACTAATACCTAAAATTTCATTAAAACCTAAACTATAAAAATCATAAATTTCCGATAATAAATTAACATTATCCATTTTATTAACTGCCAATATTACTTTCGAAATTTTAGAATATAAAAGTTTTGCTATTAACAAATCATCTTGAGTAATACCATCTCGAATATCTGTTACAAATACAATCACATCTGCTTCTTGAATAGCTATTTGAGTTTGATATTTAATTTTTTCCTGAAAAGGTAAATTACTAAAACTAATACCGCCTGTGTCAATAATGATAAAATTTTGATTTAACCATTGAGTATCAGCATAAATACGATCTTTAGTAGTACCAGCTTCAGAATCCACTATAGCTAATCTTTGTCTTAAAAGACGATTAAATAAACTAGATTTACCTACATTAGGACGACCTACAATAGCTACTTTAAACATGTTTTAACCGATATTTCCCTTTTAATTAAATTCTCTATTACATTAACTGTTTCTTCAATAGATAAATTAGTATTATCTATTAAAATAGCATCTGATGCTTTTTTTAAAGGAGCAATAGAGCGTTTTTTATCTTTTAAATCCCTTAATTTAATTTTTTTCATCATCTCAAATAAATTTATAAAATCTTTATTTTTAATTTGTAACTCTTTTTGTTTTCTTAAAGCTCGTTTTTTTATGCTAGCGGTTAAAAAAATTTTTAAATTAGCATCTGGCATAACAACGGTACCAATATCCCGTCCATCCATAATAATATAATCATGTTCACGCATTATTTGATGTTGCAATATTAAAATTTTATTTCTAACGGGTGACAAAGAAGAAATATTTGAAACTTTACTTTCAATATCAAAATCGTTTAAATTAACAGAAAAATATTCATTATTTAAATAAAAACCATTATTCGTTAACCTAATATTTAAATTTCGTAATAATTTTTCTAATTCATTAGAAGCTAAATTATCATTATTATAATTTATTTCACTTTTTAATATATAAAAAGTCATTATGCGAAATAACAATCCAGTATTTAAATAAAACCATTTTAATTTATTAGCTAATAATTGACTAACAGTACTTTTACCGGATCCAGCTGGACCATCAATAGCTACTTTAAAATTCATAAAAATAAGAAAAACTCCTTAATATAAATAATATTTTAATTAAAATAAAAAATTATTCAAAATAAAAACATTTTTAAGTAATTAAATTTATTTTTCGTTATAACGAGATACATAACAATCATTAGAAGTATTAATAATAATCTTTTCTCCTGTTTCGATAAACACAGGAACTTTTATAATTAAACCCGTTTCTAAAACAGCTTCTTTATAAGCAGTATTACTTTTACGATTATTGTCTCCGGAAATCACAGGATCTGTTTGATGAACTTTTAAAACTATTTTATCTGGTAAAATCGTTCCTAAGATATTATTTTGATCGCAAAAAAGAAATTCAACCGTAACATTTTCAGCTAAATATTTTTTAATATTTTTAACATCTAATTCAGCAATTTCGATTTGTTCATAAGTATTTTCATTAAAAAAAACATATATTCCGTTTTGTATATAAGAAAATTTTAATTTCAATTTATTTACTAAAGCTGTTTCAATTTTAATACCTGAATTAAAAGTATATTCAATAATACTACCTGTTTTTAAATTTTTTAATTTACTTCTAACAAAAGCAGAACCCTTACCGGGTTTAACATGAAGAAAATCAATTATTTGATAAATATTATTTTTTAATTTAATAGTCATTCCTGTTTTAAAATCATTTGTGTTAATCATTGAATTTACCTTTTTTCAAAAAATTTTTAATTATATTAATAGATTTCGTTTCTAATTGAGGATCCAAAGCTTCTAATTGTACCAAAGATAACATTTGATTCATAAACCAAGTTTTTTGTCTTTTAGCATATTTAAGAGTTTTGGTAATGATCAAATCATAAGCTTGTTGAAAAGAAATTTTTTTTTCTAAAAAATCTTTAATCTCTCGATAACCAATAATATTAAAATTAGCATTAGGATATTTATTAATTAAATATTTAACTTCTTGAACAAAACCTTGCTTTAACATTTGTTCTAATCTTAATATAACACGCGGTTTTAAAAATTGAGTTTCTATATTCAAATAAATAGTCAAAATATCAAATAATGGTGTATTTGAACCATTTTTTCTAGATCTTAAATTATTGCAAATTGCTTGACGATAAGCACTAATCACTCGACGAGGATTTTTAATATCTAAAACTAAATTTGGATCTTTTTCAAAAATAAAAGTTAACATATGTTCGAGAGTTGCATTTTGATAAGATTTATTTTCGTAATTTTTAGAAATATTTAATTCGTAATCAAATAAAGCTGCTTTAATATAAAGACCACTACCACCAACAATAAAAGGAATTTTAATATTCATAATTTTATTTCTTACATCCTTTTGGAAATAAAAAATATTATATTGTTCTCCGGGATTAATAATGTCCAAAAAATGATGAGGGACATGAGTATCTTGAAGAGAAATTTTGGAAGAACCAATATCAAATTCTTTATACATTTGAACTGAATCGGCATTAATAATTTCTCCACGAAAAAAATTCGCTAATTTCAAAGAAAGAGAGGTTTTCCCTGAAGCGGTTGGACCTACAATAACTATAATTTTTTTTTTAATTTGATTATTCATGATATTTAATTTTCATAATTTTTTGTTTTTTACCTAATGTCAAAACCACTCCATTTAATTGTCTTTTTCCTTTAGCAATTTTATGTTTTAATTTATGATTATTTAAAAAATTATTAATAATAATATTTTTATCTTGACCTATTATACCATCCAAAGGACCTGTCATACCTACATCTGAAATATAAAGAGTTTTTTTAGGCAAAATCCTTTCATCATTTGTTTGAACATGAGTATGAGTGCCAACAATAGCATTAATTCTTCCATCAAAATAATTCGCTAAAGCTAATTTTTCGCTAGTCGCCTGAGCATGAAAATCTAATAAAGCATAATGATATTGATTTTTATAAACTTTTAAAACATTTTCTACTTTTTTAAAAGGGCAAGATAAAAATTTATTATTCATAAAAACCCGACCTAAAGCGTTCATAATTAAAAGTTTTTTATCCTTATACTCAATAATTTTATGACCATAACCTATATGCAAACTATCATCGTTTAACGGTCTTATAATATTAGTATGTTCTATAAATGACTTTAAATCATGATTCTTCCAAGTATGATTGCCCATAGTGATCATATTCACACCTGAAATTTTTAAATTATAAAAACTTTGAAAATCTAATCCTTGTCCTTCTGCAGCATTTTCCGCGTTCGCAACAACAATATTAATTTTATAACGTTGTTTTAAAAAATTAATTTTTTCAATTAAATAATTGATCCCTATAGAACCGCAAATATCTCCAATAAAAAGAATATTCATAATGATACTACCTTTGTATTAAAATTAACTAATGCTTAAATTTGAAATTTCGGTCAAACGAACTTCTCTAATAACAGTTATTTTAATACTACCATTATATCTAATATTTTTAATAATTTGATCTTTAATTGTTTGAATTACTGTAAAAATTGCTAAATCATCAATTTGTTTAGGATCAACAATAACTCTGATTTCTCGACCAGACTTAATAGCATAAGATTTTTCTACACCAGGAATTTGATTAGCGATTTCTTCTAATTGAGTAATTCGTTTAATATAATTATCTAATGAATCACGGCGAGCACCAGGTCTAGAAGCACTAATAGCATCAGCAATAGACACCAAAACAGCAATAATACTACTAGGTTCTTGATCTTCATGATGAGATGCTACAGCATCTATTACTTCTAAAGGTTCTTTATGTTTCATAACAATATCTAAACCTATTTTTACATGACTTCCTTCTAATTGATAATCTAAAGATTTTCCAATATCATGTAATAAACCTGCTCTACGAGCTAATAATTCGTTTTCTCCTATTTCTGCAGCTAATTTACCTGCTAAAAAAGATACTTCTAAAGAATGTTGTAAAACATTTTGACCATGACTAGTCCTAAAATGTAAAGAACCTAATAATTTTATTAATTCTTCGTTTAAAAATCCTATTTTAGCTTCTAAAACAGCTTCTTCACCTATATCTTGAATAAAATTATCGAGTTCATCTTGAACCTTGGTAAAAGTTTGTTCTATACTAACAGGTGTAATACGTCCGTCTGAAATTAAAAATTCTAATGTTCGGCGTGCTATTTCACGTCTTTTAGCATCAAAAGAGCTTAATATAACAGTATTCGGTATATCATCTATAATTAAATCTACTCCTGTTATAATTTGAAAAGTTCTAATATTTCTTCCTTCTTTGCCGATAATTCTCCCCTTTAATTCGTTATTATCTAAATAAACTATATCCACATTATTTTCGGAAGAGATTTTACGAGATAATTGTTGCATAGCTGAAACTAACAAAACATTAGCTTTCTTTTTAACTTGAAATTTACATTCTTCTTCTTGAGATTTTATATAACTCATAATTTCTTGTTGAGAATTTTTGCGAATTTCATCCATAATAATTTTTTTAGCCTGTTCCTTAGTTAAAGAAGCAATGTTTTCTAATTCATTTTGTTGTTTTATAATAAGATTTTGAACTTTATTTTGCATTTGTTCAATTTGTGTTTGAGAAATATTAATTTTTTGTTCTTTCATATATAACAATTCTTCTTTATCGTTTAAATATCTAGTACGAGAATTTAATAATTCCTCTTTATGAATAATCTGTTCTTCTAAATTAACAATTATGCGTCTTCTTAAATTCAAATCTTCTTCCACTTCTTTTTTTAAAATATGGATTTCTTGTTTAGCTTTTGAGATTATTTCTTGAGCTATTATTTGAGCGTTAGAAATTTTTTCTTGAGCATTTTTTTTTGTTGTTTGTATAATTCTTTTAATTTTTTGTTGATAATAAAAAATTAAATAATACAAAAATCCTAAAATGACAATAATTAAGGGCAAGTAAATAAACAAAGCAAGGAACCATTTTGTTGATGTTCCTAACATAATAATAAATTTATGCCTTCCGTTGTAATTATTTGTTTTAAATATTATTTGAACTTAATTGATTAAGTTATATAAAAAACAAAATATTTTTTATAATTAAATTTTTTAAATACTCTAAATTTAATAATTTTTTTAAAAAACAAAAAAAATAAACAAATTAATTTTTAATTAATTTGCTTATTATAATTATCATTTATAAAAAACCACATTTAATTTTTAAAATAATATATACAATACTAATCAGATACAAGTAGTAAATTATATCCAATATATTTTTATATTAAAATTTAAATTATTTTATGTTAAATTAAACGAGTTAGTAATGAAATTAATAATAACTAAAATACTTATATATCTGACTAAAAAATCAAGAAACTTATAATTTTCATGAAAACAGCATATTAATATAAATTGTCCAAAAATTATCTGAAAGCAAACACAATTTTATAAAAATTTGTGCGTATTAAACCAAATGAAGAAGTTATAATAGTTTTTAAAAACACAAATGGCGATATTTTTTTAGATCGAGGAATGTCTTTAATTATTTTAGTATTACTATTTAGAGAAGATTTTTTTTCAAGATATTTTTCACCGTAATCTAAATCTTTTTCCATCAAACTATCGGAAATGACAGAAAGTTTTTCATTATCTTCATATTCAGAATCTATTGATATTAACGAATCTTCATTTGTAATAGTAGAAGATATTCCTTCATAAGAAGTATCTTTTAATTTTAAGATATTATTATCGTGTTTTTGCAATTTATTTATCGCTTTTTTTCAGTTTTTTCCTTATATTCTATCAAATCCGAATTCTGATTTTGATCATAGATATATCTTAGTTTTCCTTTTTTTGAACCTAATTTTTTTCTTCGAAATTTCTCAGCATTAGATGCTACATAATCTCTATTTGACGGACCTTGTTCTGAAGATTTTGAATTATCAGGTTTTACACGACCTCTATTTGACGGACCTTGTTCTGAAGATTTTGAATTATCAGGTTTTACACGACCTCTATTTGACGGACCTTGTTCTGAAGATTTTGAATTATCAGGTTTTACACGACCTCTATTTGACGGACCTTGTTCTGAAGATTTTGAATTATCAGGTTTTACACGACCTCTATTTGACGGAACTTGTTCTGAAGATTTTGAATTATCAGGTTTTACACGACCTCTATTTGACGGACCTTGTTCTGAAGATTTTGAATTATCAGGTTTTACATGATCTGCATTTGACGGACCTTGTTCTGAAGATTTTGAATTATCAGGTTTTACATGATCTGCATTTGACGGACCTTTTTCTGAAGATTTTGAATTATCAGGTTTTACATAATCTGCATTTGACGGACCTTGTTCTGAAGATTT
>JAUZIB010000002.1:0-43965 GCA_032887715.1 Candidatus Phytoplasma australasiaticum | reverse complement strand
TGAATTATCAGGTGTTACATGATCTGCATTTGACGGACCTTGTTCTGAAGATTTTGAATTATCAGGTGTTACATGATCTGCATTTGACGGACCTTGTTCTGAAGATTTTGAATTATCAGGTGTTACATGATCTGCATTTGACGGACCTTGTTCTGAAGATTTTGAATTATCAGGTGTTACAAGTTCTAAAGATTTAGCACTTTGGCTTTGATTATCAGAATATTTCTCTATCTTTTTATCAATATAATTATTAAGGGCATTTTCAGCTATATTACCTAACAAATTAATTGTTTTACTTAATGTAGTAGGTGAATCTGATTTTTTATCATCTATTTTATCAGTTTTTGGATTATTAATGTTTGTGCTATATAAAGAATCAGAACTAGATGGTGTTGAAGTTGAAATATATTCTAAAGAATTATCGAAATTAGCACTATATTCATCTTGTTCATGTGAATAGAAATAACATAACTCATTTTCATAAATATTTATATAAATTATGTTAAACCCTCACCCAAACCGCACGGGCATATTCCTATGCATACGGCTTTCCGAGTTAAATTACACATTATTATATGTATATTTTCCTCTGTTTTTCTTCCCCTTGTGTAACAGGCATTACCTGCGCCTTGGTAGGACATGACCCCTACGAGTACTATATCGAGATAGATTAAATCGGTTTTTGTAAAGCGATTTTTAATACGCTTTCATATTCGAAATTAGCCCCTCACGGAACCAGACAAGCAAGTTTCCAAGCATCTGGCGCCTAATATCTTTATTATTGCTAACTTAAATAAATTATTACTAATTTATTTTATGACATTCGCAGATCTTTTATTTTTTTATAAATCGAAAAAAATTTTTATTTCTTGAAAAATTATTAATTAATAATATCCATAATCTAGAATTCCATGGCACTCGTTAATAATAAAATTTATAACTCCCTATTTAATAATCAATAATCATAATAATAGATTTCTCACTTGTTCATCTATATATATTAAGAAAATAAATATTAATTAGAATTGCATCGATAGATAAAGATTTTAATTTTATCATAATTTATATGTATAATTTCATTTTGATTAATTAAAAACATTTAGATAAATAAACCAATTTAATTTCATTAAATAAAATATAATCAAAAACCCTAATCAAATAAATTTTTTCATTTTTTTAGGTATTTTTTTCATAACAATAAATTATTTATAAATAAATGATTAAAAATATTATTTGTAGATTTCTCGAATAAGTTTGGTGGTTTTTTAGTAATTCTGAGAGTTCTAACTTTTCAAAGTATTAATAATCTTTTTAATATTTTCATCAATCCTTATTGATTGATATATATCAAAAAAATAAAATTAAATATAGATTTTATATATAATTAATCCCTTGAAATTTTTATTTAATTCTTTTTAAAAATAATAACTAGACTCATAAAATCAGAAACCAAAATTCCATTCGGTGAATTTTTTTTTCATAAAAAGGTATTAGTAATGAATTCATTTTTTCAATTGAACCATTCTAATTTTAATAATCGAGATACCTAACAAAAGAGATATTAGTCATTTAAAATTAAGAATAATTACAATTATTTTCTGGTAAATTAATACCAATTAAAAGTTATCTTTAATAGGTTTATCAATTTTTTAATTAACTCTATCGATATTTTTTATTATCAACTTTTACCATAACTATTATTATGTTATATTCATTATCTCTCGTTTATATTGGTTTTTTGCAGAGTTCATTTTTTTTAAAACTATATTAGAGATAATTATTATTAAAATTTCTTTAAATTGCAATTTATTTTTGATCAATAAAATATTTTGTAATACTTATGATCTACATCATTGGAGAAAATTATTTAAAAATGTCAAAGATATTGAAACTCTTTCGCCATGTAAAGGTTATTACCCTTCGCCGTGGTCAGGTTCTTCTAAAATATTCCAATTCTAGAATTAAACTGACGACTACTCTAAGTTTCGCTTTTCCCTTGAGCCTAACAGCTGTTAGTTTTAACCTTTTTGAGGTGCTTTTAGGGAGATCAAAGTTACGACATAATTCTACGAGAAGTGTTAGGTGCAGTTTACAATTGTTGCCAATTGGAGCATTCATAAAATATTAATAAAAATATTTTGATGAAATTAGTGTAGGAAGTAGGTTAAAATAATAACCTTATTATTCGATAATTTACATAATATATTTTTATTTATTATGTATACTCCCTAATACTGGTGTCAATATCTTACCAGAATGTTTACAGATTACCACGCTACTTAACCGCTTAGGGATTTTCACCTTCTCCTTAACTTCTGGTCTGGCGCCGACTTATTGACTAGATATTTCGTCTCATCGCGCTTGCGTGCTTTTGCTGTTATTAATTACTCTTTCGAGACAATTAATCAAGCCCAACTGAAAGTGTTTACGTGACCTCTGGAGATTATCACTCCAGGCTATGCGTTAAATAGCCGAATTATGCGCATCTTTTGCGCCCAAAAACTCTGTAAGCATTTATAAAATATCTAAGATGAATAAAAATGATTGGGCATAAATGCTCAAATCTAAATTAATAAATACCTTATTAAAAAAAGATATTTGTAAAAAATCTTAATTACATTTTTTATAAGAAACTTATCCAAGGTAGCTATTTAATTATTGGTAAGTGTTAAAGATCGCATGGCTTTAAATAAATCATCTCATTATATTTTTATATTTGTAAAAATATATGAAAAACGTTAAAAAAATACATTTTAAAAACAAACAATATTTTTTCACGGATAGAACTTAATTGTAAGATAAAGATAATACAATTAACGCGCTAAATACGTAGTAATTAACAAAAAACAATTAATTAAAAAATTTTTAAAATGTTTTTGAAAAATAAACATATTTTGCTGATTTATTTAATTTATAGCTTTAATTTAAGAAAAACTTCATGCTTATTTTAACTTCGCCTTGCATATAACTTTTGATAATATTTACATTATATCAAAAATAATCATGCTTTTTGAATATGCTATTTTCCCTTAATGAATTTTCATTCTCAGGTAAATTCAATGGCTTAGCATGCTATCCCTATGCTAGGAGGACCATAATCTCCTAAATTAAACGCCCGAACTTGCGCACCTTATCCTGTGATTGTGTTAATTCTGGAGAATCTAAAATAGATTCGCCTTCTAAGTTTATATTTTCTAATGAATCAACTTCATCTGAACTTTCAAAAACACCGGCACAAAACATGATCAAAGGGACTATTAAAACAGAAAATATCAAAAGAGATAAACCTATAAACTTTTTATTAAAATTTAATGGTTTTTTCAAATATAGTTAACCCCTTTATTCATTAATTAATTTTTTTTACAACATTTACTGTATTCAAATAAAATAATTACAATAAATTAAATTTTTATTATTATTTAAAATTTTATTTCGTAAATTTTCAAGCTTTTTAAATTTTTCATTTTTCAAATTCTTAATTTTGATAAAGTATAATTTTTTTAATTTAAATTTTGGGTTTTCTATCCTTCATTATTAAAAAACAAATTACCCACTAATATTATAACTCAAATAATCTTAAAAATAAACTTGAAAAAAATAAGATCTTAAATTTTTAATATATCCATATATTAAATAAAATGAATTTTTATTTAAATTGACTATTATATAAATTATAATAAAAACCTTGTTTAGCAAGTAATTCTTGATGACTGCCTTTTTCAACTAATGAACCATTTTGCAAAACTAAAATAACATCTGCATTTATAATAGTAGATAAACGATGAGCGATCACAAAAGAAGTTTTATTTTTCAATAATTTTTGCATAGATTGTTGAAAAAGAATTTCTATTTGAGTATCAACAGAAGCAGTAGCTTCATCTAAAATAACTATAGAAGGGTTATTTAAAAAAGTTCTAGCGATAGTAATTAATTGTTTTTCCCCTTGAGAAATATTATCTAATTCTTCGTTAATCATAGTATTATAACCATCTGGTTTAGTCATGATAAAATCATGAACATTAACTTGTTTAGCAGCTTGCACCACCTGTTCTTCTGTAGCATCAAAATTACCATAACGAATATTATCCATAATAGTGCCACGAAACAACCATGAATCTTGAACAACTATACCAATAATTTTACGTAAATCACTTTTTTTGATAGCAGAAATATCTACTCCATCAATTGTAATCTTGCCAGAAGTTAAATCATAAAAACGAACCAATAAATTAACTAAACTAGTTTTGCCAGATCCTGTAGGGCCAACAATAGCGACCATTTGATCTTTTTTAATCTCAAAACTAATATCCTTAAGAATAGGTTGATCAATATGATATTGAAAATTAACATGCAAAAATTTCACAAAACCCTCTACATAAGGAATAGTTAAGTTATTTTTGACATCTAATTCTTCGCTTTCGGATAAAAAAGTAAAAACACGATTAGCAGCAGAAGAGGTAGATTGTAAAATAACAAACATCTGACTTAAATCTCTTAATGGATTTCCTAGACGCCAAATGTATTTCATAAATGATTGAAACATTCCTAATTGAATAGTACCAAATCCCAATTTAAATAATAAATATGGTATTTCTGTATCTTGATAATTTAACAAAAAATAACCTAATATAACAATAAAAGTCATCACAATATAAGTAAAACTATTAATAATAGGCATAACTAATCCAGAAATCCAATTAGATTTAAAAATAGTAGAAGATAATTGTTTATTTAAATTTTGAAAATCATTAATATTATTCACTTGTTGATTATATAAAATAATCTCTTTATGTCCAGTATATTTTTCTTGTAAAAAACCAAAATATTCTCCTGTTTTTTCAAATCTTTGAATAAAAACTGAACGAGCTTTTTTATTAATTAACCAAATCACAAATAAAGAACTCGGTATCATTAAACAAATTAATAAAGCAAATCTTACATTTGCCCAAAACATAATAAAAATAATCATCAAAATACTAAAACAAGAAAGCACAAAAGCTACACAAGATTGCTGTAAACCATTAGAAACTGTTTCCAAATCATTGATCGCAATACTCATAATATTACCTATAGTATTATTTTCGAAATATGATATAGGCAATCTTAACATTTTTTGATAAACACGTTGTCTAATATTTTGAACAGATCTATGAATAATTACAATAATTAATTTATTATAAATAAATCTAGCTATAATACACAAAATATATAATAATAAATTAATAGATAATAAAAGAAAAATATAACCCATATATTCAGATATATTTTTAAAATGACTAATAAAAGATTTCCGAAGAAAATCAAGAATAATATTATCTTTGTAGATAATTTTTGAATTATTCTTAAAATTATTTTGAATAAAATTAATAATAACGTTACCTTCAAAAATCACAATAAAAGCATCTATAGCAGCCACTAAAAAAATCAAAAAAATGCTAATAAAAATTTCTTTACGAAAAGGTTTTAAAAAATAAAATATTTTTTTCAATTTAGAACCTCTTTTATTTTTTGCGAAAATGCAATATTTTTATAAATTTGACACCTATGCATTAACTCCTCATGCTTACCAATATCAATAATTTTACCATCATCTAAAACAATAATTTTATCAGCATTCAAAATAGAACTCAATCTCTGAGCTACTATAATGATAATAGAATCTTTTCTTAAATAATTTAAATTTTGACGAATAGTTAAATCAGTTTGATAATCTAAAGCAGAAAAAGAATCATCAAAAATATAGATATCAGGTTTTTTTAATAAAACTTTAGTAATAGCTAATCTTTGTTTTTGCCCTCCAGAAAAATTAGAACCTAATTCGCTAACTGGTTCTTGTAATTTTCCTTTAGTTTTATTAATAAAATCATAAGATTGAGCTATTTTGGCAAATTCCAAAATTTCTTCCGAATCTGCATTAGATTTTCCAAAAGCTAAATTACTTAAAATAGTACCTTTAAATAAAATATTCTTTTGAGAAACTACACCAATCTTATCCCTTAAAGAAGTTAAATTATATAATTTAATATCTACTCCATTAATTAACAGACAACCTTTAGTAGGATCTATCAATCTAGGGATCAAATTAATTAAAGTGCTTTTGCCAGAACCCGTAGAACCAACCAAAGCAATTAATTCTGCAGAATGAACTTTAAAATTAATATCTGATAAAATAAGTTTATCATTTTGATCGTATCTAAAATCAACGTTTTTAAACTCCAAACTTATAATAGGTTTAGATAAATCAAAATTATACTGTAAATTATTTTTAATTTCAGATTTAATATTTAATAAATATTCTATTTTTCTTAACGATACTAAAGCTTTAGGAAACATAGTAAATAATAATAAAAAATTTAAAATCGAATAAAGTATATGATATTGTAAGTTAATACAATTATAAAGGCCACCTAAATGAAAATCAACTGGAATACCTACTTTTAAAATATAAGCGCCAAATCCAGTAGTAAAAATAATAGAAATATTTAATAATAAATAAAATAAAGGTTCCATTGAAAAAATTGAATTAAATAAATTAATATTTAAAAAAGCATATTGAGAATTTATGGTATTAAATTGAGAACATTCATAATTTTCTGTATTTAAAGTTTTAATAACTTTAATACCAGTTAAATTTTCACGTAATTTTGAATTTATTTGTTCTAAAACTTTTTGTTTTTTAGTAGATAAAAAATAATTTTTAAAAATAATACAAACAAAAATAATAACTAAAAAAGGTATAATAGCCAAAACAATATAGGAAAAAACCATATAAATGCGATTTATTAAAATCAAACTAATAATTAACATAATAGGAGCAACAACTAAAGCTCTATAAAGGCTAGCCATAAAATTAACAATTTGACCAACACAAGAAATACTACAATTCATTAAAAAAGGCACACCAAGTTTTTTCATTTCTATAATTGAAAAGGTTTGAATTTTTTCAAAAATATCTGTATTTAAATCTTTAAAAACTAAAGATGCTGTTTTCGCAGAACAAAAATTAATAATTAAATTACCAATAATAGCGCATAAAACCAATAATAATAAAGCAAAAGTAATAAATAAAAAATTTTGTGAAGAAACAGGATTATCAATAACATAACGACCTATCATTAAAGGAATTCCAATTTCACCACTCGCTATAAATAAAACTGCCAAAACATTTAAAAACAGTATCATTTTATAACGCATAATATACTTAAAAATTAATTTCATAAAACTGATTTTATACCTTCTTAATTAAATAAAAATCAAAAAAATTAAATTTTTAATAATCTTTATTCATTTGTTTGAATATCAATAAAAATTCTAACATTTTTTTGATATTTTTATATAAAAAAAAAAATTAATTCATATTACAAAAAAACAAATAAGTTTTTTTGATATAATGAATTAATTTTTAACAAAATATAAATTAATTTATTTAAATATTAAAGTAAATCATTATTCATACTATCGATATTTTGATAATTTTTTTCTAATACTTCTTCAACTACAGCAGCTCCAGTAGTTACCATTACAGATGCAATAGAAGCAGCATTTAAAACAGCTTGTCTAGTGACTGCCGTAGGATCCATAATTCCATCTTTTACTAAATCTACAAACTGACCAGTTTCAGCATTAAAACCGAAATTTTCTTCTTGTTCTAATTGTTTTTGAATAATCATAGAAGCATCAAATCCTGCATTAGTAGCAATTTGTTTAGTAGGTTCTAACAAACTTTCTAAAACAATACTATAACCCTTACGAACGCTTTCATTGGTAGAATTTAATTCACTTAAAGCAGTTTTATAAATTTCTACTAATGCTTTTCCTCCTCCAGGAACAATACCTTGTTCAATAGCAGCTTTAGTTGCATTTAAAGCGTCTTCGATACGCAATTTTTTTTCTTTTAATTCTGTTTCAGTAGTTGCTCCTACATGAATAATTCCAATACCACCAGTTAATTTAGCTAATCTATTAGTCAAATTATTTAAATCGTGTTGATTAAAATCCTTCATAGCTTTAATATTCGCAATCTGAGATTTAATCTCTTGAATACGTGATTCTAAAGCAGAAGTTTTATTATCAACTACCAAAGTAGTACTACCTTTTTTAATAATAACTTTATTAACTTTGCCTAAAAATTTTTCATCTACATCTTTTAATTTCATATTTAAATCTTTAGAAATAAAAGTAGCCTGAGTTAAAATAGCCATATCTTGTAATAAATCTTTTTGATGATCGCCAAAACTTGGAGCTTCCACTGCGACTGCATTTAAGTAATTACCTTTTTTATTAGCAACTAAAATACTTACCATCTCATTATCAAAAGATTCTGCAATAATCAACAAAGGAACTCTATTACTTAATGAATATTCTAAAATACGATTAATTTCAAATATACTATTAATCTTATGATCAGTAATCAAAATAGCAGCTTGTTCTAATTCTATTAAAGAATCTTTTTTATTAACGACGAAGTAAGGCGAAACATAACCTTTCTCAAATTGCATACCTTCAACAACATCCAATACAGTTTCAAAACTCTTAGATTCATCTACATTAACAACTCCTGTTTTACCTACTTTTTCAATAGCAGCAGCTACAATTTTTCCTGTTTCCGCGCTACCAGATGAAATAGTAGCCACATTTTCAATCTCTTCTTGAGTATTAACAGAACGAGATTTAGCTAAAAGTTGCTGAGCTACCACACGAGACGCTTCTAAAATTCCTTGTTTCAAAAGAACACCTTTAAAACCGCCTGTATCAAGAGCTTCAAAACCTTTACGAATCATACTCTGACCTAATAAAACAGCTGTAGTTGTACCGTCTCCAGAAGCATCATTAGTTCGAGTAGCTATCTCGCATATAGCTTTAGCGCCAGCATTGTGATAAGCATCTTTAAAACTAATTTCCTTTGTAATGGTAACGCCATCATTAATAATCAATGGACTGCCATATTTTTGCTCTAATAAAACATTTTGACCTTTTGGGCCTAAAGTTATCTTAACTGTATTAGCTAATAAATCTATTCCTTTTAAAATTTTTTTTCTTGCTATCTCGCCATAAACAATTTGTTTTGCCATAATCATTTAATACTCCTTTTTTTCTATTCAAATTAAATCGTTCCGTTTTTTAAATATAATTAAAAATTAAATAAAAAATTTATTAAAAATAAACAGTATATATGAATAGATTATTTGCATTTTAATAATCAGATTTATATTTCAATTATTTATTACAAACACTCTCCCATCTAAACCAAACGAATAAATTTTAAAGCATCCGGATTGCTATAATTTATCTTCTTTTAAGGACTAACTTTGTGTTGCCGCTAGTTAACGGTTTATTCTTATAGTTATTAATTTATTTATTTGTCCCTTTGTGATGACAATTACTACATAATACAACGATTTATTTATCTTTATCTGTAAGTAAAATTCTTGATGATTTGGTTTTGCTACTTCATTCAAGTGCTATTGATAGAATTTACTTTAAAAATGTAAGATAAAAAATTTGTTCTTTTATGGACAAGAATGATTTTAGATTTGTCTTTGCTGATAAACACATCACTAATTATTAATTATTATTGGGTTATATAACACGAATATTTAAGCTTCTTCTGATGTACTCATTTTAGCAATAATATTTTCTGATTTAACAATTAAATATTCTTCTTCTTGTAATTGTAATTTTTCTCCAGAATAATTTTTATAAACCACTACATCATTAATCTTTAAATTAGTTACCTGCGGGCCATAACTAATTACAATGCCTAAAGAATCTTCTTTACGAGGACTCGTGCTAATAATAAGCCCAGAAGAAGTGCGTTCATCTTGAAATTTTGGTTTCAAAACAACATAATCATTTAAGGGTTGAATTAAAAAATTTGTCATAAATTTCTCCTTTTATTCTTAAGTAATCAAATTTAAATTTTACATATAATTAGGATCAATTAATAAGCATTAACGATGATATTTATAATTCATACTTTTATTATAGTTTCAATAACTTACACTAAAAAATAATCTAAACCACAATTCCCGTTATATTTAATTCTATAATAAACTCTTTAAAAAGAATTAACATTTTTATTTTTTAAAAAATGATTCACTTTAAATATGAATAAGTTTAGTTATTTCAAAAAATAAGTTAAGATTATGAATATTATAAATATAATAACTATTTTAATAATCTAGCCCATTTAATGTCTTAAAATTTCTACGATAAATTTACCTTTCAAAAATCAAGTAAAAACCATATAATTATTCATTAATTATTAAATTAATTATAAACTACTAAAAATTCTAAGATATCGAATGTCATTAAATACAAAAAAATAGCTAAAATTAAAATTTTTAAATTATTAAAATCTTAATTATTTTCATCAGCTTATTAATCTCTCAAATAACTTTTTGCTAAGTTTCACCTTATTTAATTTAAGCGATCCTACTATTTAATCTTACAATTTCACAAAAAATAAATAAAATCACTTTATTAATATTTATATAAATTCCTTTTAATAATTATTTATAAAAAGACATTTATAAAATAACAAAATAATACGTATTTTTGTGTGAAATAACTTAACATAATAATTATAATAAATTTTTCAAAAAATTAAAGCATTAATAATAAATAAACATATAAAGTACGAATTCATTATAATGCAATTTATAATATTTTTTCAATATAACTTGTGCAAAAAAATAAAATTAACTTTTATTTTTAATCAAATTTGTCAACATTTTTAAAAAATCCATCATAGACATATTACGTTTTTCTGAATTGTTATATTGGCAAACATGTAAATTATTATTTTGAATTTCGCGTTCACCAATAATAACTTGAAAAGGGATTTTTGCTAAATAAGCAGCACGAATTTTATAATTAAAAGTATATTCTTTATCATTAATCTCAACCCTTAAATTATGTTGTATCATTTCTTTTTGGATTTTTTTAACATAATCAATATGTAACATATTATTAATAGGAATAATAATAACTTGCACAGGTGAAAGCCATAAAGGGAAACAACCTTTATTTTGTTCTATCAAATAAGCAGTAAATCTTTCTATAGTAGATGTAATAGCCCTATGAATCACTACAGGTGTTTTATTTTGATTATTATGATCTATATAAGATAAGTTGAATCTTTTAGGTAATAAAAAATCTAATTGAATAGTTGACAAAGTTACTTCATGATTTAAAGCTGTTAATACTTGAACATCCAATTTAGGACCATAAAAAGCAGCATCACCAATTTTTTCTTTATAATTCAATTTTAATTCGTTTAAAATATCTTTTAAAATTTTTTCAGAATTTAACCACATATTTGGATCATCAAAATATTTATCTTTTTTAGAAGGATCATGGGTACTCAAATTAAAATAATAGTCTTTAATATGAAAATCTTGATAAACTTCTTCAATTAAATTAATAATTTCAACAAATTCTTTTTTAATTTGTTCTGGCGTAATAAAAATATGAGCATCATTTAACGACATAGCTCGAACTCTTTCTAAACCTGAAACAGCTCCAGAAGGTTCGTAACGATGTAAAAGACCTAATTCAGCTATTTTTATAGGTAAATCTTTATAACTATGAATTTTTTCACGAAAAATTTCCATATGATGAGGGCAATTCATAGGTCGTAAAATTAATTGTTCACCATCTTTCAATTGCATAATCGGAAACATATCTTCCTTATATAATTCTAAATGACCAGATGTTTTATATAAAGAGACATTAGCCACGACTGGAGTATAAACATGTTGATAGCCATATAATATTTCTTTATCAACAATATATCTTTCAATAATACGTCTAATAGTTGCTCCTTTTGATAACCAAAAAGGCAAACCAGCGCCAACAGATGAAGAAAACATAAAAAAATTTTGCTCTTTATTTATAAATTTATGATCTCGTTTTTTCCTTTCCTCTAAAGTTTTTAAATAATTAACTAAATCATGTTTTCTAAAAAAAGCAACTCCATAAATACGAGTCAAAACTTTATTTTTAGAATTTCCTTGCCAATAAACACCAGATGTTTTTAAAATTTTAAAATAACGATTAATATTAATATTAGGAAAATATTCATTTTCTTTACAAAAATCTAAAAAATTACCTTGTTGATATAAAAATAACTTTTGCGAAGGTTGAATATATTGCAAGGAATGCAACTTATAATGATTAAATTTAAATAGATCTTGAATCTCTGAAATAGATAATTCTTTTTCAATAATAGGTAAATTTTCTCGAATAATATCAATCATAGTTTTTTCGATAATTTCAAAATCTCGTTCTGAAATTATATTATTAACTAGATCAATATCACAATAAAATCCTTCTTGATTTATAGACTTATTAACTAATAATGAATTAGGATAAATACGAAAAATAGCATTAGCCATAATTAAAGCGCTGTTATTATTTAAAATAGACCAAGATATACTATCAGATATTGTAATAATATTTAACAAACCATCTTCAGTTAAAGGCTTATCTAAAGTAATTAACTTATTATTAAAATAAGCTGCTATTGGTAAATTTTCAAAATTATTTAAAAATTCCAAATTATTAGAAGCGATAATCTTATTAACAGTAATATTATTAGGAAATAATTGTTTTTGATGATTTTGTTGATATTCGATTTCAATCATACATATATCCAATCCTTTAAAAAATTGTAATTATATTTTGATAAAAATATTCCAAAAAATTAATGTTAAATCAAATAATAAAAAAATATTTTTTATCTTCAAAAAATTTTTAAAAAAAATAAAGATAATAAAAATTATTTACCCAAACAAAATTTAGAAAATAATTCATTAATTAAATCATCTTGTAAATTACTACCTAAGATACTTTCCAAAGATTGATAAGCTTCTTTTAAATGAATAACATGTATATCTATAGGCATATTCCGTTTTACATCGAATAAAATATTTTCCAGAGCTAAGACTGCTTGTTTAAGTTGATTAACTTGTCGAAAATTAAACAAATAATCAAAATTTTGTTCTTGAATATTTTGCAAATTAAATTTTGTTACAATTTGTTTTTTTAAATTTTCAATCCCTTCTTGTGTACGATTAGAAACAAAAACAATTTGCGATTTAAATTCAGATGATAATTCCATCTTAATCGGCAAATCTGATTTACTTCCTACAATAATTCTATTTTTATTTTTAGTCATATCTAATAGAATTATATCTTCAGGTTCCAAAATATTATTAACATCTAACAATAATAAAATTAATTCAGATTCATTGATAAATTTTTTAGCAATATCAACTCCTAAATTTTCTAAATAATCTTCCGTATGACGAATACCAGCTGTATCAATTAAACGCAAATTAACACCATTAACATTCACATAAACATCCAAAAAATCTCTTGTAGTTCCTGGAATATTAGAAACAATCGCTCTTTCTTCTCCTAAAAAATTATTTAAAAGACTAGATTTTCCTACATTAGGTTTACCTAAAATTAAAGTTTTAATACCTTCTTTAAGAAAACGAGTTTTACTAGAATTATCTAAAATTTTTGTTAATTTATTAATTAAAAATTCAGTTTGAGGTAAAATAACATTATTAGTAACACTAGGTATATCATCATATATGGATAGAATATTTGCGTTTAAATATCAGTATTTGCCTTTCTGATATCTATTACAAAAAGCCCCCATCTAAACCGGACAAGCAAGTTTCCAAGCATCCGGCTTGCCATAATTTACCCTCTTGCGAAGACTAACTTGGTATCACCACTAAGTTAGTTACAATAAATTACTGACTTCTTTCGCCCTATAAAGGTGGTTAACCTTCGTCCTGGGAGGGCGATTAATTAATTATTTCAAATTAATTTTTACTCCTCCGACTACTAAAAAGTCGCTTTATCCTTGGGCATCATGACTTTTATCTCATTATTAATTAATTTAATAACATGCCTTTAGGATTCTCCCAGTTACTCTAAACATCAACCTTAATTCCTTAGGTGAAATTACCATTTTGCTAATGGTGAGATTCCAGGTTTTCTTTCATTGATAAACTATCCAATACCAGAATATAATATTGATAGACTCTGGACTGCTCGGTTGCAGTAGTTTGCGAGACAGGTTATTATATACATCTTCTTATTTTTCTTAGGCCTTCTCAGGCTTGTCCTTAGAATCATTCGATGGCGGAGTCTTCTTGACTAACTACTTCGTCGCAACCCGCTTTTAAAAACTGCTATAATTCCTTATTGTTTCCTTTAAGGAACCGTTTTTAGCCTTTCAGTGTTTATCGCACTGGTGAATGGTTAAATCACTCGATATTTAGGTCTCTTGGGCGCCCATTCTGGATAATCTATATTTACTTCTATACTAACTATTAAATCTAAAATTTGTTTATTTAAACTTTGAATATTTTTAGATATTTTTTTTTGTAAACCTGCGTGAGCTAATTTAATAAATTGAACATTTTGAGCATGAATATCAGGATAGATTAACTCGGTTTAGAAAGCACATTGATAAATTTGCTTTCATATTCGAAATTAGCCCCCCACAGAACCGGACAAGCAAGTTTCCAAGCATCCGGCGCCTAATATCTTATTACAAGATATTGAAACTCTTTCGCCATGTAAAGGTTATTACCCTTCGCCGTGGTCAGGTTCTTCTAAAATATTCCAATTCTAGAATTAAACTGACGACTACTCTAAGTTTCGCTTTTCCCTTGAGCCTAACAGCTGTTAGTTTTAACCTTTTTGAGGTGCTTTTAGGGAGATCAAAGTTACGACATAATTCTACGAGAAGTGTTAGGTGCAGTTTACAATTGTTGCCAATTGGAGCATTCATAAAATATTAATAAAAATATTTTAATGATAGTGTAGGAAGGGAAGTTTTAATAGTCTAAAACCTTATTAATAATCTACATAATACAATTTAATTTTATTATGTATACTCCCTAATCCTGGTGTCAATATCTTACCAGAGATGTTTTATGATTACCACGCTACTTAACCGCTTAGGGATTTTCACCTTCTCCTTAACTTCTGGTCTGGCGTCGACTTATTGACTAGATATTTCGTCTCATCGCGCTTGCGTGCTTTTGCTGTTATTAATTACTCTTTCGAGACAATTAATCAAGCCCACTTTACAGTGTTTACGTGACCTCTAGAGATTATCACTCTAGGCTATGCGTTAAATAGCAGAATTATGCGCATCTTTTGCGCCCATTGCCAACAATAGGTTCATAAAAAATATCTATATTTTTGATATAACGATTTATTAGTTGTTTATTTAGAGCTCTTACAATAACTTCTACTTCTGGTAACTCTGGCATTATGCAAAACCCTCCTTGATTTTATATAAACATTTTGCAAATGAATTTAAAATATCTTAAGTAAATTATTTTTTTATAAATTATTCACTAACATGAATAAATTTATTAATCAATAAAATTCCTTTTTCTTTAGATAAATTTTTATTAATAAATAAATTACCGGTTATAATATTAATTTTTTGACCTGGTTGTAAAAAAAATTCTGGATTATCATCATCAATATGTTCAAAAAATAAAATTAATTCTGAAAAAATTTTTAAATTGGAATTAATAATTATTTTTGGTGAAATAGTGTACCATTCTTTCGAAATTGCTAAATTTTTATCTTTATTATATCTCGCATACACTACACAAGTTAAATTGTTAATAGGATAATTATTATATATTGTTGTATCAGATAATTTAGTGAAATTCATAAAAATTAACAAACCTTTCTAAACTAAAATTTTTTTAAATTGGTACAATAATAGGTAAAATTAAAGGATTACGTAAAGTAGTCTCATAAATACGAGGAGTAATAAAATTAATAATAGCTTTTATTAAATAATTTTCGTTAATTTTTTCAGAAGATAACAATTTTTGAATCATCTGTTTAATATCATTAGATATTTTTTGAATAAAATCGCCACTACCTTTCATATAAATAAATCCTCTAGATACAACCATTGGATGATTAATAATTCTTTTATTCTTCCAATCCATACTAACAATAATAGATAATAATCCTTCCTCATTTAAAATTTTTCTTTCCTTGATTATAGAATTACTTAAATTTTCTAAACCAGAATCATCAATATAAATATCATCATGAGGAATTTTACCAACTAATTCAGATTTTGCAGGACTTAAGCCTAATACATCTCCATTATCCAAAATAAAAATATTCTCGGAAGGTATGCCGCATTCAATAGCTAATTTTTTATGAGCCATTAACATAACATATTCACCATGAACTGGAATTAAAAAACGCGGTTTAATCAAGTTTAACATTAATTTTAAATCATTTTGACTAGCATGCCCGGAAGCATGAGTATCTACTAAAAAACCATGCAAAATAACATTAACTTCCATTTTATAAAGCAAATCTAAAACTTTATTAACACTCTCTTGATTTCCTGGAATTGGAGAAGATGAAAAAATTACTGTATCTTTATGATTTAATTTAATTTGTCGATGAGTGCCATTCGCCATACGACTCAAAGCAGCCAACGGTTCACCTTGGGAACCGGTGCACAATAAAGTAATATTTTCATCATTGGCATTAATATTATTGCTATTTGCTAAAAACTCTTTTGGCACTTTTAAATAACCATTTTTAGCTCCTACTTCGATTGCTTTTTCCATACTTCGGCCAAAAACAGCTACTTTTCTTTTAGTTAAAACGCTAGCTTGAATAATTTGTTTAATACGATAATAATTAGAAGCGAAAGTAACAATAATAATTCTACCTTTAATTTGATAAAATAAATTATTAATAGTATCACCAATTTTATTTTCGGATTCTATAAAGCCTTTTTGTTGGGCATTAGTAGAATCTGATAATAAACATAAAACTCCTTTTTTACCTAAATCAGCTAATTTAGCATAATTCGCTAAAGGACCCTCAGGAGTATGATCAATTTTAAAATCACCAGTATAAAAAATAATATTTTTATTATAATGGAAAACAATACCAAAAGTATCAGGTATCGAATGATTCAAACGTACAAAAGATACTTGAACCTGTCCAAATAATAATTCAGAATCTTCCTCGTATTTTTCCAAAATGTGCATATATTTTTGTAATTTATGCTCTGTTAATTTAAATTCAATCAAATCGTAAGCAATACCGTTTACTAAAATCTTAGGTATTTTAACTTTACGCAACAAAAAAGGAATACTGCCGATATGATCCTCATGACCATGCGTAATTAAAAGACATTCGATTCTATGTTCATTTTTAATTAAATATTCATAACTAGGGATTATATAATTAATACCTAAAAAAGAATCTTCAGAAAAAGACATACCCGAATCCATAATAAAAATTCTACCTTGAATTTCTACTACATACATATTTTTACCTACTTCACCTAATCCGCCTAAAGCATAAAACAAAATGTCAAATTGTGGGTGTTGTGAAATATGTGCTACCATTTGTAAAATTATCCTTTGCTTTCAATTACAATATTTGAAGTAAAATTTAAATCTTTATCTATCGATGAACGAGTTGCTGAGATTAAAACAGGAATGATAACAGGTCTTTTTTTAGTAGCTTTAAAAATAAATTTAGATAATTCTTCTCGTAAATTATTTTTAAAATCACTCCATTTAATTTGTTTATTAATATGTATAAATTGTGTGCTTATTTTCAAAAATAATTCTTTTAATTGTTTAATTAAAGGTTCTATTTTAATTTTATCTAAAAAACCTTTACTAACCAATTTAATATTATCAATATCCCCAATAACTTTACGTAAACGCAAATCTAAATTACAAGCTATAATTAAAATACCATCATTAGCTAATAATTCTCGATCTTTAATAATAAAATTATTGCCATCTATAACCGGTGTACCATCAATTAAAATTTCACCCAAATTTTTAAAAAAATTTCTTTTAATTAAAGGTTTATGTACGCTATCATAAAACCACATATCACCATTTTCTAACAAAAAAATTTTATTATCTGGAAAATTAAAATTTTGAACCATTTTTTTTACATAATATTGATGTCTATATTCACCTACAATAGGTAAAAAAAATTTTGGTTTTAATAGAAACAACAATAATTTTAAATATTCTTGATAATCATAAGATACATTTTGAAACAAATCTTTAATTAAAAATTCTACTTGAAAACCATGTCTCGCTAATATATCAACAGTTTTATTTTGAACTTTATCAATACCAGGTAAATCAACAGAAAATAATAAAATTTTGTCTGATATATGCAATCTCATTAAACGATCAGTTTTTTTACACATACGTTGTAAACGATAAAAAGCTTCAAAACGTCTACCAAATACTAATACCACAACATTCTTATATTTTAAATAATCCTTAGAATTTTTTAAATTAATTAAAGTATTTTCAGGAATTTTTAAATATTTTTTTAATAAAGCAATATCAATAATTTTTTCACTCTTACGACCTAAAATAATAATTTTTAATTTAGCTTGTACAGCCAAATCAATAACCATTTGAATTTTTAATAAATCTGGAATTAAAAAAGTAACAATAATATTATTTTCTATACTACCAAAAAAACTACTTAAATGATGTTCTAAAATTTCTTCTCGTTTAGGTTTTACTAAACTTAAAGAACCTTGTGAAACTAATAATAAAGCTAAAACTTTTTTGCGTGCTAATTCTACTAAAGTGATAAAATTAGTTTGAAAAAAATTATTTTTAGATTGTTGCATATGCATAGCACTCATATATATAATCATTCCTGAAGAAGTTTCAAAAGCTACACCTAAAGTTCCTGGCAAAAAATGAGATATACCGAAAACAAAAATTTGAATATTATCAATAGTGAGTTTCATATCATCTTTAATAATATTCAATTTTAAAGAAGATAAATCTATATTTGCTTGTTTTAAATTAAATTTAATCACTTCTAAAGCAAATTCAGAAGCATAAATAGGAATAGACCATTCTTTAATTAAATAAGGCAAAGATCCTGAATAAGTTTCTAAAGCTGAAGTAATAAAAATACCTTTAATTTCACTTTTAATAGATTCTAATTTGTGATATTCAGGTAAAATAGCATCAATGCCATTAACTAATACACTAGGATACTTTAAACCGGCATCTAAAATAAAATAAGAAGAATTGATTTTTAAGAGGTAAAAATTTTTACCATTCTCCCCTATGCCCCCTAAAGCGAAAAAATTGATTTCTTGCATTTGTTTTAATAGAACTCCTTAAAAAATTAATAATATATATCATTAATTTAAACAATTTCGAAATATTTGTTACCATTTCTTTTAATTTTTTTATCATTATTAATTAAAATTTATAATATAAATATTATATTGGGAAAATAAATAAATTTAATGTGATGTTAATTATTTTTGAAACCACTCTTATTAAAGTTAATCACTATTTATTATAGCTTTAAAAAAAATTGATTTCTTGCATTTGTTTTAATAGAACTCCTTAAAAAATTAATAATATATATCATTAATTTAAACAATTTCGAAATATTTGTTACCATTTCTTTTAATTTTTTTATCATTATTAATTAAAATTTATAATATAAATATTATATTGGGAAAATAAATAAATTTAATGTGATGTTAATTATTTTTGAAACCACTCTTATTAAAGTTAATCACTATTTATTATAGCTTTAAAAAAAATTAATTTTCTTGCATTTATTTTAATAGAACTCCTTAAAAAATTAATAATATATATCATTAATTTAAACAATTTCGAAACATTTATTACCATTTCTTTTAATTTTTTTATCATTATTAATTAAAGTTTATAATATAAATATTAATATCGGGAAAATAAATAAATTTAATGTGATGTTAATTATTTTTAAAACCACTTTTATTGAAGTTAATCACTATTTATTATAGCTTTAAAAAAATTAATATCAATTTTTTTCTATTTATTTAGAAAGTTACAAAATAAATAAAAATATGAAATATCCAATTAAAATAAATAATCAAAATTTTACTTATAATAAAAAAAGCAATTTAGGAAAACAATTAGAACAAGATATTAATTTAACTAATAATTTTTACAAAGAAAATAAAATTGCTTTTATTCATAAAAATGAAATTCCTATACGAGTAGTTAAAGTGGAATATGCCCAAAGAAATAAAACTAAAATTATAGAAGCTTATTATTGTTTAAAATCTTTACCAGATTATCAAGGCATTTATAAAGGTAAATATTTGTCTTTCGATGTTAAAGAAACAAATAATTTAAATAAATTTCCTTTAAAAAACATACCTAATCATCAAAAGGTTTATTTACAAAACATACACGAACTAAAAGGAATAGCTTTTTTAATTATTCATTTTAAACGTTATAACCAATACTTCTATATGCCCATATCTTTTTTAATTAATTTTACAAAACAATATTCGTTAAAAAGTATTGATTATCAAACTTTTATTAACGAATTATGGCAAATACCCTATAGTTATCGACCCAGATTAGATTACTTAAAAATTGTTAATAAATTCATCTAAAATATTAAAATAAAATAAATTTTATAAGCCTAATTCTATATTTTCGTTAATAATAGGTTTTAAAAAACATAAAATACATCCAATAATTAAATTAGTTAACCAAATGGTTATATTAATATAAATAAAAAATATCCAATATACAGATAAATTAGGATATAATTGATTCATTATCCAAGAATTTGATTCAAATATACAAAACAAAGAGTCATAAGCATAATAATAAAAAACATAAATACATATTATATAAGAAATAATTTGAATCAAAGAAATTAATAATAAACTAGTTATAATATTTTTTTTAATTAAATATGGCGATTTTCGAGTATAAAATAAACCAGACAAAGAATAAGCCATATATGGTAGAATAAAAAAAAATACTACAAATAATAATTGCAAATATTTTATTCTATTTAAACTAAATGCATTAATAATAGACCATTCTAACGCGGTGTGAATCGTAACATAAATACAATTAGCACATAAACTAAACTTAAAACCAAACAAAAAACCTATTAAAATTATGGGTAATAATTCTAATTTTATCAGCGCTCCGTGACAATCTTGAAAAAAAAATTTAGTAAGTAAAAATTCAATGAAAAAAGAAATTGTTAATAAGAAAGCGCTAATAATCACTTTTTTTAATGAAAAAATCTTCATAATGAACCTTTAATATACCTTTCTTATATTATACATTTTTATTAAGAAGGATAAACAAGAAAATTATTTAAAAAATAATAAGTATGTTTGGAATAAATTATCTTAATAAATATTGTTTTAATCTTTTTTATCAAAAAAATAATATCCTTATATAAAAAAATTTAATTTTATTTATTTAGCCAAAAAACTAACTTTGTATTAAAATATTTACATAAAACAAAATAATATAATGTTTTTGACATTATCTATATTAAATCGTATTTACAAAAATATTTTTTAATTCAAATTTAAAAAAATATTTATCTAAATTTATAAAATATTATTGATTATTTTATGTAATCGATTAAACCTTGTTTTAACAAAAATAAAAAATCTTGATTTGAAGCGTTTAAAATATAATCATTAATATTAATATTTTGTAAAACTTTTTGAATTTCTTCTATTCGAAATAAAATATTTTCAAAAAAACTACAAAATTTATCTAAATTTTCTCTAATATGAAAAAAATCACCCCATAATTGCATTTTTTTAATATAACCATCTTCTAATTCTAAAGAAACTTTAATTTCACCCCATTCAAAACGATATTGTAAAATTTTAGAATAAATAGGATGATTAAATAACCATGTAGAAGAACTATATTTAAGAGCCAATGAATTAATAGAAATTAAATCTTTATCTGTTAAAGTTAACTCTTTCTTTTTTAAGAAATTTTCCAAATAATAAATTAATTCGTATTGTGTCATATCAGAAAGATATTGTTTTAAATTAACAACTCGCGAACGTACACTATCAATACCCTTAGAAATTAATTTTTGATTATTTGGCGTAATACAACGTATCATTGTATTAATATCGCATTGATAAAGTAAAGTGCCATGCATAACAATTCCATTTTTGTTTTTCCAAAAAGCATTACCAGAAACTTTTTTACCTTGTAATAAAATATCATTTCGACCACTAAAATATAAAGGTATCCCTAAACAATTAAAAGCTTTAATAATACGATTTAAATATTTTTTAAAACTAAAGTCTAAACATTTATTTCGAAAAATAAAACTAAAAATTGGCGTATTAAAATCATTATAAACACAACCGCCTCCACTCGGCCTACGAAAAAATTCAATTTTATTTTTTTTAATAAATTCTAAGTTAATTTCGTTTTCAATAATTTGATTACGACCAATTACTACCCCTTGCATGGTCCAGAAAAAAAAATAAATTTCATCATCATTCTTTAAAAAATAATTTAAAATATATTCTTCTAAACCATAATAAAAATAGGGTTTATAATGAGATAATAAAGGATATTTCACTAAAATCATAAATAATTCCCAAATTCTTTCTTTTGTTAACTAATAAAAAAGTCAAATTCAATTAACAAAATAATATGTTATATTTTATTCATTAATTATTATATCTAAACTAATTATAAAGATTATTAAATATAATAATAAATAAATAAAATACCATCATTATAAAATCATATAATAATGGTGGTATTTATTAACTAAAATCAGTTTAAAAATGATTACTTCTTTTATACAATTCCAAACTAGACCCCCCCACAGAACCGGACAAGCAAGTTTCCAAGCATCCAGCGCTTAATATCTTATTACAAGATATTGAAACTCTTTTATCATGTAAAGGTTATTATCCTTCGCTGTGGTCAGGTTCTTTTAAAAAATATTTTAATTTTATAATTAAACTGACGATTACTCTAAATTTCGCTTTTTTCTGAGATTCAGCTACTAGCTATTTTAAGATTTTTTTTAACAATCTACCTTTAAGGAGAGTGAAGTTACAATATTAATTACTCTTTAGAGATAATTAATCGAGCCCACTTTGCAGTATTTACGTAACCTCCAGAGATTATTATTACTCCAGACTATATTTTAAATAGCAAAATTATATATATCTTTTAAAAATGCCAAATATATTTAATAATATTTATTATTTTATTAATGATTTTTTTTATTTGTGCGATTCAAAAATTAAACCAAGATGAATTAGTTTTAGCTTTTTGATTTAATTCTTCTAATTGTTCTAATTGTTCAAATAATTTTTTTTGTGTATTAGATAAATTTTGTGGTGTATAAATTTTAACAATAACATAATGATCGCCTATACTAAATGGAGAATTAACATAAGGAACTCCTTTGTTTTTTAATCTAAATTTAGTATCAGTTTGTGTACCAGCAGGAATTTTTAATTGAACATTACCATGAATAGTGTCAACATCAATAATTGTGCCTAAAGCTGCTTGATAAAAATTAATTAATATTGAAGAAAAAATATCATTTCCTTTACGTTGAAAAGTTTTGTGAGGTTGAACGTTAATATCAACATACAAATCGCCATTAGGTGCTCCTGAGGGACCTTGATGACCTTGATTCGGAGATTTTAATCTCATACCACTTTCAACGCCGGCAGGTATATTTAAAATTACTTTATGTTCACTTTTAACCATACCTACACCTTTACAAAAATTACATTCGTTTAAAATAATTTTTTTATTACCACCACATTCAGGACAAATTTGTTTCGAAACACTTACAAACCAACCTTGTTGGGTATAAGAAATATAACCATTTCCTTTACAAACATTACAAATCCGAATATCATTTTTAGTTTTAGCTCCTGTACCATTACATTTTTCACAATTTTCTTTAATATTGAATTTAACAGTTTTTTGAGTACCTAAAACAGATTCCATAAAACTAATAGTTAATTTTATATGATGATCTTCGCCTTTAATATTTTCTTGATGACGATTACTTTTTCTTCGCCCAAAAAAACTCGAAAACAAATCTTCAAATTCTTCAAAATTAGAACTTTGAAAACCTTGAAAATCACTACTAAAACCTTGATTGTTAAAATTATGACCCATTTGATCATATTGAGCTCGTTTATTGGGATTACTTAATACATCAAAAGCCTCTTGTACTTCTTTAAATTTAGCATCAGCATTAGCTTCTTTACAAACATCAGGATGATATTTTTTCGAAAGACGTCGATAAGATTTTTTAATATCATCCAATTTAGCATCACGTGATAATTCTAAAACTTCATAATAGTCTTTTTTTTGTTTCAAAATAAAACTCCTCGTTGTAATAAGATAAATAAAAAATTAATAAATAAACCAAAAAAAGTTATAAATATCTTTTTTTGGCTTTTTATTTATTAGATTTATTATTTTTTTTATCTTATTTTTTATCATCAAACTCGGCATCTACTACTTTATCTTCTGTTTTAGCAGTTTCTTGAGTAGTATCTTGATTTTGATTTTCTTTATTATTTTGTTGTTGCGCTTTTTGATAAGCTTTTACAGCAAGTTGTTGTGAAGCTTTTTCTAAAATACTTAATTTTTCTTTAATAGAATCATAATCATCACCTTTTAAAGTTTGTTCTAAATCTTGAATCTTAGCTTCAATATCGTTTTTCTCTTGCTCTTCTATCGAATCTTTCAAAGATTCTAAAGTTTGACGTGTTTGGAAAATAAAATTATCAGCATCATTACGTAAAACAATACGTTCTTTTTGAAGTTTGTCTGTTTCCGCATTTTTTTCAGCATCTTTTATCATTTTTTGAATTTCTTCTTCACTTAAACCGCTACCTCCTGAAACAGTAATACTGTGTTTTCGATTAGTGCCTAAATCTTTAGCTGACACAGAAACAATACCATTTACATCAATATCAAAAGTAACTTCAATTTGAGGAACACCTTTTGGAGCAGGCGGAATACCTGTTAATTGAAAACTACCTAATAACTGATTATCTTTAGCTAATGCCCTTTCTCCTTGTAACACATTAATATCAACAGAAGATTGATTAGCTACTGCAGTTGAAAAAATTTGGGATTTAGAAGTTGGAATAGTAGTATTACGATCAATTAATTTAGTAAATATCCCACCTAAAGTTTCAATTCCTAATGATAAAGGAGTTACGTCCAATAAAACAATATCTTGCACATCACCTCTTAAAATTCCTCCTTGAATAGCCGCCCCTAAAGCAACAGCTTCATCGGGATTAACACTTTTATTTAATTTTTTATTGCCTAATTCTTTAGTAACTAATTCTTGAATAGCTGGAATTCTTGTTGAACCACCTACTAAAATTACTTGATCAATTTGTGATACTTGCAATTCAGCATCTTTCAAAACTTGTCTTAAAGGAGTTATACAACGATCTACTAAATTTTTAGTGATTTCATTAAATTTAGTTCTAGTCAAAGTATATTCTAAATGTAAAGGAGTTTGATCAGCAGCCATAGAAATGAAAGGAAGAGATATAACCGTAGATACAACATTACTCAACTCTTTTTTAGCCATTTCAGCAGCTTCTCTTAAACGTTGTAAAGCAGTTAAATCTTTGTTTTTTTTCAAATCAATTCCATGCTCTTCACGGAAAATTCTAATTAAAAATTCTACAATAGCATCATCAAAATTATCGCCACCTAATACATTGTCACCTGCGGTAGCTAAAACTTGAAAATTACCCTCTGCGATATTTAAAATAGAAACATCAAAAGTACCTCCACCCAAATCAAATACTAAAATATTTTGTTCTTTTTGAGTATTTTTATCTAATCCGTAAGATAAAGCTGCTGCTGTAGGTTCATTAATAATCCTTTTAACATCTAATCCAGCAATTTTACCAGCATCTTTAGTAGCTTGTCTTTGAGCATCATTAAAATAAGCAGGTACTGTAATAACAGCTTCTGTTACAGTCATACCTAAATAATCTTCAGCTTGTTTTTTTAAATTTTGTAAAATAATAGCACTAATTTCTTGAGGAGTATATTTCTTACCATTATACTCTTTATAATAATCTTTTTTACCCATTTCTCTTTTGATCGAAAGAATAGTATTAGGATTGGTCACCATTTGTCGTTTAGCAGCTTTACCAACAATTATTTCATCGCCTTTAAAAGCCACCACAGAAGGCGTAGTTCTATCCCCTTCTGAATTAGTAATTACTTTTGGTTGTCCATTTTCCATACAAGCAACACAAGAATTTGTAGTACCTAAATCTATTCCAATAATTGGACTTGAATTTGTATTTTTTTTAGTCATTTTTTTTATCACTCCATTCATTTACTTTTACCATAGCTGGTTTTATAACTAAATCTTTATATAAAAAACCTTTTTGCAAAACTAAAACATTTATGCCATTAGGTTGTTTTAAATCTGATATTTTTTCTAAAGCATAATGAAAATTTGGATCAAATTTAACACCTAAAGCTTTAATTTCTTCTACACCTTCTTTTTGTAAAATATCTTTAACTTGTTTATGAATCATTTTAAAACCTAATAAAAAAGATTTAACAGATTCATCTACTTTAGGCATTTCTAAAACCTTTTCGAATTGTTCTAAAGGAATTAAAATGTTTTTGATAAAATCCGTTAAAGCATATTTAATTTCTCTATTCGTTTGAATAGTAATACGCTTTTTAAAATTATCAAAATCAGCTAAATATTTTAAATTATCATTAGTTCTTTGTTGATGTGCTTCTTGTAGATCTCTCTTAAGATTAACGTTTTCTGTTTTTAAATCATCTAATTGTTTTTTTAACATTTGAAAATCATTTTCATTAGGTGTAAATTTCTCGGATTCAAGATCTGAAATATACTTTTCATTATCACTTGGTTCCTCGCGATTCAATGTTGAATTTTCTTTTTTATTGGCACCAATATCTGAAGATATGTTATATTCAGAAGATGCTTGATCAGAAGAAACTTTTTTTGATTGAACTTTTTTTTCTTTACAAGAACAACTATTTTCATCTATGTTTTTGTTATGTTGTTTACAATTATTAAGATTTTTTTTTGAATGTTCTTCAAAATTCATAAATTCTTAAATTTAAACTCCTTTATTTTTATTATTAAAAATTTAATATTTTATTATTAATTATTCTAATAAAAATTAAATTATTTGCAAATTTCTTCCAATTTATCAGGAATCAAATTTGTTCTACTGTAAAAAGTTTGAGATAAATTTACAGACAAATATTCTAACAGCGGAATTACTTCTGGATAAGCCATAGTCATAGGACCTAAAACCGCAATAAACATTTTTTGATCTGGAAATTTTTTAATTTCGCAAGGAATAGATATAATAGCAAACTTATGACAAGAAACCCAACGTATTCGATTATTAAATTTAAAAATGTATTTATGAGCATCAAATAACATTTCATTTAATTTATTAGTATCTAAAATATGCAAAATCTCTTTCATTGTATTGCTATCAGCCCAACTAAAATTGTTAATTAAATTTTTAATACCATAAATATGCGAATTATTTGTATTGAAATTATAAAAAATTTCTATTAAAATATTAACTAATTTATCAAATAATTGTGCATTACAAAAATTATTTTCAATATTTTTTTCTTGCAAAATTTTAATAGCTTCACATAAATATTTATCTAATAATGTATTATTTATAGCTAAAATAATACTTTTAACGTTTTGCAAATCAAAATTATTGCAAGGTTCTAAAAAAATACTTTGATAACGAACTTGACCATAATTAGTTATTATCAAAACAATAGCTTGTTCAGGACTTAAAAAAACTAAATCAATCTTAGCTACTTTATGAGTGGTTAAAATATTAGGAAAAGCTAAAATTACAAGATAACGAGTAACATTACCTAACAAAGTTAATGCCTCTCTCACAATAGTTTCTTTATTAAAACTTTTATTCTTAAAAATATTTTCAAATAAAGAAATTTGCTGAAAAATATCATGATTTCTAGTTATTAAATGATTAAAATAAAAAACATATCCTTTTAAAGAAGGAATTCTACCACTAGATACATGAGTTTTGCATAAATAACCTTTTTTTTCTAATTGAGCCATATCATAACGAATAGTAGCACTGGAATATTTTAAATAAGATAAACGCGACAAAAATTTCGAACTAATAGGTTGTTGATGTTCTGAATGATTTTCAATAATTGCTTTTAAAATTAATCTTTCTCTATTCGAAATCAATTTTTAAAATCCTTTGAAAAAATATAATTTTCGTCATCATCATAATTTTATCTTCTATTCTTTATATAAAAATTCCTTACTTTTATTTATAGGTTTAAATTTATCTTTTTTTTGTAATATTACTATTATAATTAAATTTGGCTTATTTACTTTACTGATCATTATCAATAAATTTTACTCCAAAAAATAATAATAAAATACATCCTATAATAAAATAAATGTTAACCTATTAACCGCATTCACATCATATAAAAAAATCTTCAAAATAAATTTAACTTTTTTAAATATAAAATAAAATTAAAATTTTAAATAATTTATTTTATTTTAAAAATTTAACTTTTTTTCAACAACTCTATCTGATTTAAACAAATTTAGCACTCATAAGTCATGACTGCTGAAATTATTGTAACTAATAAAACACTATCTTGTCAAGTATTTATCGATTAAAAAAATTTTTTTATAAAAAACTAGAAATAATTTAGCACTCAATTATCATGACTGCTAATTTTATTCTATTACTTTTTAAAAATTATGTCAAGCTTCTAAAAGAACATTTTATTAATTTTTTTATTATATAATATTAAATGTGCTTATAAAATCGCGTTAAAAATATTTATTTTAAATTCTTTAGTGAATTTAAAATCGACTTATCATTTTTTAAATAATAATATAAGAAAAGGTTTAATTAAAATATTAAATAAAATGAATATCCTTCGCATTATTAAAAAAAATTATTTATTAATATTAGTTCATTTTTTCATGCTAATAACTTTTATATTCTATTATTTTAATTATAAAAAAATATTAAAGCCCAATTCTAACATATTAATTAAATATGCTAATGCTAATGAAAATATCATAGACGAAGAGAATAAAAAAAAATACCAAATTGTTGAGGAAATACAACAAAAATTAAAAAAAATTTTCGCCAATCAACAACCAAATGATGTTTTTTTTCCAAAAATAAAAAAATATAACTTTCATAAAGGCGATACGGTTTATGGATTTACTTTAGATATTGATGACAATATCAAACCTTTTCAAGAAGGTATTATAAGTGAAGAATATGATCAAAACCAATCCAATACTTTATCTATTTCTATTAAAGGGAAAAATAATAAAATTTTTTTCAATAAAGACGGTGAATTTATTGGAATTTCATTTCCCCAACAATCACATAAAATGGAAATCAATTATATTATTACTTCAAACTATATTTATAATTTTTGTGAAAGAATGTATAAAAAAATTAATAAAAATAATTTTAATATTGAATACAAAAACAACAATAACCAATATGAAAGTGATTATGAATCAATGTCTAGTTTTTCCGAAAGTTCTGAAAATTTAACAGACCAAGATGATGATAGTGATCTAGAAAATTTAAAATCTCCTCAAAATCAAATAAAAAAACAATATTTAATACCTATGGAACTAAATTCTAATCAAATCGAAAATAATCCAAAAATAAAATTATTAATTAAGTTAGATGAACAAGGTAAATTTAAAGGATTAATGCAGCAAATAAATAATCAGTATATAGATGTATCTAAAAAATTCATAAATACATTTACTTTATCTTTGTTAGATGAACCTTTTTTTGAAAAATCTGAAAAATTACAATCTTCTGACAATATTCAAGAAGATATATCAGAAATTATAGAAAAGATATCAAAAATAACATTCTCAATCGAATTTTCTGGATATTTAGGTTCAGGATTTATTTATGCAGCAGAAAAATCTGAAAAATCTTCTTATTATAAATATAAATACTACCTCATTACAAATACTCATGTTTTAAAACCAGCGAAAAAAAATAATTCTAAAATTAAAATTTATAATTCTTATTTTGATTCGTATAAAGATGCCAAAATTTTTACTTTCATTTCTAATAACGAAGGATTTGATGATATCGGGATATTAACTTTTCAAGATAATAATACCAAGAAATTTAAAGAAATCGAAGAAATTCTAAAAATGGCTTTTCCAAAACCACATGCATTTATAAAACCCGAAATTCAACAAATAGTTTATAGTATGGGATCCCAAGAATCATTTCCATTCGAAAATTTTTTATCAAGATTACCAAACGTAAAACATGCACAATCAATAAATAGAAATTTATTAAAAAAAGGAGATATTACTAAATTAAATGAAGCTTTTATTGATTTTAATATAGAAATAGATCATGGAAATAGCGGAGGGCCTGTTTTTAACGAAAAAGGACAAATTATTGGCATGAATCGTAATACTATTAATAATCCTGCAACAACAGACAATTTTTCTCAAGCAATCAATATTTTACATATCCAAAAAAGATTAGAAGAAATTTTTTCCCGACATAAACAAGATCCTAAAAATATAGGTATAATAACTTATTTAACAAGCGAAACCCATAAAAAATATTTAATGCAAAAACTTAATATTTTTAAAAAAAATTTTAATAATCTTAAAATCGAAAACAACAATGAAGCACCAATGATCGCATTTTCTATGGATGAATTAACTTTTTTAACTCATAATGATCCAATTACATTACCATTATTAAAAAATAACAAAAATACATCTAAAATAATATTAAAAATAAAACTAGTTTATACTTATAATCAACAACAAATATTATTCATAGACCCAAAAAAAGAATATATCACATTATACGCTCATATTGATGCTCAAAATAAATACAAAATTAATCTAAAAATAATCGTAAAAGATAAAAATCATAAAATAATAAATTCTATCGAACATTCTTTAGATAGTCATCGCTATTCAGAAAATAAAGATAGTTCTTTTGTATCTCTAAAATTTATTGATTCAAATAAGCCCTCTGTACATACAACAAAACAAAAAATTATGGATTCTTTAATTGTTTGGCATCAAGGTCATCAAATAAAAGGAAATGGAATAATTTTTAACAAAGAAAAAACAAAAGATAATCAATACTTATATCATGTTTTATCTACCTATGAAGACAATTATGAAAATAATTTAATTAGCTTAAATAACTTGTTATGCAAACGGCTTTTTCGCGATCAAAATGAAATTATTATATACGATTCCGAACAAGAAATTTATAAATTTGAACAAGGCACAATAAATAATATATTTCCCAACGAAAACAACCTTATTTTAATTACTTTTAAATCATCAGAAAACTACCCTGTAGTTCCGTTTAAAAAAACTTCAGATCTTAAAGTAGGAGAAGATATTTATTATCTAATAAATGGAGATAGCGATGATCATAACCCTCAAATGTTCAAAAGTCAAATTAGTAGCATAATTAAAAATAGCATTTTTGTATTTGATTCTGTATTCAATTTAAAAGAAAAAATTAAAGATATAAACTTTATATGTTTCGATCATAAAGGAAATTTTATAGGTATTAATTTTTTTAATAACTCAAATGTTGATATTCCCTCACACTTTATACAAGCGAAATTAATATCTAATAATAATTTAAAAGAATTATTAACCACAAGTAACCTTAAAGAAAATCTAAACATCTTAATTTCTGTAATATTTATATTTTTAGTAATGATAATAATTTCTATAAAAATAAATCCAATAATCAATAATAATATTTAAAATATGAATTTAACTAATTATAATAATAAATATTTTATCTATTGCATATTTAATTATTTAATGATTTAAAGTCCAGAATTAATAATATTAGTTACTTCATGATTAATTTGCGATGATTTTTTGTCTTTGCAATATGAATAAGAAATATAAGGGTGTATAAACAATTCTACTTTTTTAAGTCTAAACCAACATTTACCGCGCATACGATAAATGCCTTTACAAGTAATCGGTAAAATATCAGCTTGATTTTGAATAGAAATTTTATAAGCGCCATCTAAAGAATAATTAATATGATCAGAAGTAGAATTAATAATACCACCTTCTGGAAAAACTAAAACAGCCAATTTTTCTTGAATTATTTCTTTAGCTTTTTCTAAAGATTTTAAATTATCTCTATTATTACCTCTATTAATCTTAATACAATGAACAGCATCAAAACAAAATCTTAAAAACCAACCATACCAAAAATTATTATAAAGTTCATCTTTAGGAGTAAAAGTAAGAGGACGCGGAAATATAGAAGCTATTATAAAAGGATCAAAATTACTTTTGTGATTAGTATAAACGACCAAATGATTATTCAAAGGAATTAAATTATAATTATAAACCGAAACTTGAATACAAAAAAAACGCATAATTAATTTCGAAAAACTTCGAACTATTTTTAAATGATAAATATTATTAATAGGTTTTTGTTTAATATATCCTAAACTAATAAATAATAATAAAAAAGCTATTAACCAAGATATTAAAATAGCTAAAACAAAACCAATAAAAATACCAATAATTTTGCTTGTAAAAATAAAAATAAAATAATACCAAAAAAATAAAAAAGTCATTACAAAAATAAAACTAAACATATATATATTGTCTCCCGAATTTAAAAAATAAATAAATCAAAAATATAAAAATTAGTACAAACAGCTGTTGCTAATAGTTAATATAAAAAAATGTAATAAAAAAATAATTTTTAAATAAACAAAATATACAATTTACGTTATATACAATAAATCATCAAAAACAATTTTAAATGATTAACTAAATAATGAATTAATTTCAAGTATTTTTTTAAATACAATTTATTTTAATTATTTAATAATATTAAAAACAAATAAATTAAAAAACAATACACTTAATTCTTGAAATATTAATTATAAATTTTTTTAATAAGTCAATAAAAAGAAAAAAGAAAATTTTATTATAATAATTCGAACAATAAACATGAAAACAATTATTAAAATTATTATTAATTGTTATTTATAAGAAAATTAAATATTTAATCATTTTTTATTTTGTTACATTAATTTTATTATTTTTATTTTGTTGAATTAATAATTTTTTATTAATTTATATTGTGTTTTTATAATAATTCTTGTTTATTTTTTCGTTCATTTAAAATAATTTTTAATTTTAAGAAAACAAATAAAAAATTTTAAAACTTTATTATTTATAATTTACATATATTTTTAAATTAATTAAAATAAATTTGACTTTCAAAAAGAAAATGAATAATTTCAGATTTATAATTATATATTTCATAAAAAATTTAATAAAAAAAATTAAAATTTATAAAAAATAATTAAATTAATAAAAAATATAGTTCGCTTTCAATTAAAATAAATTATAAAATATCTAGTTTAATATTAAAAAAATAAAAATTAGAGAATAAAAACATCATTAATATAAATGATAAACAACATACAAAGGTAGCTGCCCAAAAGGTTAAAAAAAAGCTAATAAAACTTCCTACTATTTTTCCAATAATTCCGGAGCGCATACAAATAAAAAAATGCCAAACAATAAAAAAGTATATTATGAAAATAATACCAAAAATTGTCATAAAAAATAAACCTCTTTTGAATAACAAATAAATTACAAAAATCAATAAAATCAAATATCTTTTTTAAATAAAAGTTAATAATATAATGTTTTTTATTATAAAAAATATTAAAATAACTTTATTATAAATAACTTAAAAAATAATTACTTAATTTTTTTAAAATAAGTAGCAAAAATTAATTCTTCTATAATTGTGTATTCTTTTAAAATATATTTGCATAAATTTAAATAAGGGAAATAAATATTTCCAACAAAACGACGTAAAATATAAGTTAAATATAAAACATCAACATAGGGCAAAGATAATTGATAAATTTGTCTACCTCCAATAACAATAATTGATTTTGAGGTTTTATGAATATCTTTTAAGAAAATTTTAACATCATTAACTTTTTGAATAGAAATATCATCTCGATAATATTTAGCCGGAATATTAAAATCAGTAGTAGCCAAATAGATTGATTTAAAAGGAAATCTTTTATTTTTATAATAATAACATAAAGATTGATATGTTTTTAAACCTACTAATATTGTTTGATTAGTAACTTTTTTTTTAAAAAAAGCTAAATCCCGAGGATAATGCCAAGGTAATTTTGCATAATTGCCGATCAAAAAATTACCATCTACAGCTGCTATTAAACTAATCATACTGCTATTTCTCCTTTTAAAGTTTCATGTGCATCATAATTATGCAAATGAATATCTTTAATAGTAAAATCTTCAATACAATCAATATTATTATTTAAAGTAATATAAGGTAATGATTTAGGTGAACGTTTTAATTGAATTTTAATTTGAGGAATATGATTAAGATAAATATGAGCATCTCCTAAATTATAAATTAATTCATAAGCTTGCAAATTAGTGATATGAGCAATCAAACACATTAATAAACTATAACTACTAATATTAAATGGAATTCCTAAAAATACATCAGCACTTCTTTGAAAAACTTGCAAAGATAATTTATCTCCTACGACATAAAACTGCATTAATATATGACAAGGAGGTAAAATCATTTTAGATATTTCGGGAGGATTCCAAGCGGAAATAATTAAACGACGAGAATTTGGATTAAATTTAATATCATGAATCAATTGCTTTAATTGATCAATTCCCGAAAAATCACGCCATTGTTTTCCATAAATAGGACCAAGATTTCCATATTTTTTAGCAAAATGTTCATCTTTTTTAATTTTCTCAATAAATTCTGATAAAGTTTCATTTTTAAAAAATAAAGAATTCCGATATTGTTCATAAGGCCATTCGTTCCAAATATTTACTTTATTTTGTACTAAATAACGTATATTAGTATCACCTTTAATAAACCATAATAATTCATGTATCACTAAATTAAAATTAATTTTTTTTGTCGTTAATAAAGGAAATCCTTGAGTCAAATTAAAACGCATATGATAACCAAAAATACTTTTAGTTAAAACTTTAGTACGATTATCACGTACATTACCATATTTTAAAATAGTACGACATAAATTTAAATATTTTTTCATATTAAGAACAATTTAACCCTTTACTAAAAATCACAATTTTTATAACTTAAATATTTTATGATTTTATTTTAAAAAAATTTATTTTATAAAATAATAAAATATTTATTTATACAAACCATTTATATAAAAATTAATGGCGGAGGAAGAGGGATTCGAACCCTCGCATCTAATAAGATCTACACGCTTTCCAAGCGAGCCCCTTTAACCAGACTTGGGTATTCCTCCGAAAAAATCACCTTTTATTAATTGTAAATTTTTTTAAAAAACAATATAGATAGAGATATTTACATTTCAATATCGAAATTTGTCTTTATGATACCCTCCATCATCAAAAAACGTATAAGCAAATTTCTAGTAACTGAATTCCTTTAATATATCCTCTCTCTCGAGAACTAACTTTATTTAACGCCAATCATTAGTTATTTTATTATCCTTACTCTTTGTTTATTAAATACTTGAATATTACCTATTTTTAATTAATTATATGACGAGATAACAATGCCGAAATAACACGATAGTTTTTTTATTTATCTTCTCATCCTACTCCAGTTTAATCGCGTACACTTTTTTATAATCAATTTAAAGTAAAGAATAGATGAGCCAATTATACTTCACATCTCTCTTTGCCATTAATCTGACAGTTAGTGTAGTTGTTAGGACCAAATAGAAATGACGATTAATCATCACATCTAGTCTTTCTTTGTTATCTCTAATATTTTTAATCATTTCCTAATAATAAAACTTTAAAATTATCAATTTTGATTTTACTTATCTGGTTATATTTAATTCCCTAGGTTTCTCTAATTCCAAATTTCTTTCAAAATATAACGATTGATGTGTAATTTTCCTCGCTAGATTTTTTTTAAACAACTTTATTCTCATAAAAAATTAAGGTACATTAAATTATCAAAATTATTAACTAAACAAAAGTAGTGAAAGATTTTTCCTGCTAAAACGATTATTTTATAAGTTTGAATTATTTATAATTCCTTTTTTTATTAACTAATATTTATTCATGTTGAATTACCTTACCTTCTATCTATCAGTATTTTCTCATATTCCTTAACTTTATACTTCAATATTTAAATTTAAAATTTTTTTCATTAAGTAAAATTTTTTTTGGCAATTTTTTCGATTACTGTTGGAGAGATTTGTTTTAACTATGCAAGATAAAAACTTAGTTCTTTCATGGATAGGAATAATCTGAAATTTATCTTTACTGATAGTCAGTTCCGAAGACTATTACAGCCATTGAGTAACTTTTTTTATCTTCTTTGTTTTTATCTAATAATCTTTTGGACACCAATAATAAAATTATCATTATAGTGGGTTTATTCTGCTCAAAGATTAAAATTTAGATTAAGAAAATTATTAATCTCTCGCTTTACAATATAAGCCATTATGTTAAATATTTTCGTTATTATTGATCCATATTTAATGCCAATTTTTCTCATTAATCAAGTTTTTATTTTTTTCAATGTAATGTAAAAAAAATATTTTATAAAAATAGAGGATAATAATCTTTTTTAAGGTGAGTTTAATAACGATTTGTTTCTGATACTCTATTTTATAATGCCTACTTTCAATCATTAATGTATTATTTTAAGAATTTTATCCTTTTTTGATTTATCTTTTTAGCATCCTTAACAGTATATCATGATTGATGAATGAAAAATAATTTGTGATGTCAATAATTAATTCCTTTAAATCGTCATTGAACGAGTTTAATGGTGTCATGAAAAGATTTTTTTGGTTGATAAACCCCCCCACACAATGAACTTATATTGATTTCTTTTAGACTACTCATTTGCAATAATTTGCGCAGAAGATTATACTATTTACATTTTCTTTTCTTCTTAGGCCTTTTTCAGGTTTTTTAAAACTATTTAGTGACGGAATTTTCTTAACTAAATACTTCATCGCAACTCACTTTTAAAAACTGTTACAACCCCTTATCATTTAATTTAAAAAAATGTTTTTACCCTTTAAATGTTTATCATCACACGATTATCGATTAGATAACACAATATTTAAGATTCTTTAACACTCATCAAAAGATTAGATTAAATTACATTTACTTTAATTAGCTTAATTATTTTTATCCGAAATAAAAGACATAACATCTCGAGCAATAGTTAATTCTTCGTTAGTGGGAATAATTAAAATAGGAATTATAGATTTTTTGCTAGCAATATTTCTCATTTTAGGACCATTTTCGTTTAGTGTTGGTTCTAAAAAAATATTTAAAACTGCTAATTTTGAAATAATTTTAGATCTAAAAAAAATGGAATTTTCACCAACACCTGCTGTAAATACTAGAGCATCAATGCCTTCTAATGATACGTAATAACTGGCAATATAATCAACAATTTTCTTAATTTGAATCTCTAAAGCTAATTTAGCCTGCGCATTACCATTTAACATTGCTTTTTCTAAATCTCTACAATCATTAGAAATTCCCGAGATACCTAATAAACCAGATTTATTATTTAAATCATCAATCACTTCTTGAGATGTTTTATTTTCATAACCAGAAATTAAAGCAACAATAGCAGGATCTATGTCTCCACTACGCGTACCCATCGGAACACCAGCTAATGGTGTTACTCCCATAGAAGTATCTACTGATTCTCCTTTGTCATTAACAGCAGTAATAGAAACTCCATTTCCAGCATGGCAGATAATTAATTTTAAATTAGATTTTGCTAAAAAACGTTGTGCTTCTTGAACAATAAAACGACAAGAAGTACCATGAGCACCATATTTACGAATTTTATATTTTTTATACCATTCATAAGGTACTGCATATAAAAAATTAGAAGCTGTAATAGTTTGATGAAAACTAGTATCAAAAACACCTACATGAAGAGCTTTAGGTAAAATTTGTTTAAACAAACGAACACCCAAAATATTAACAGGATTATGTAAAGGAGCTAAATTATTTAAACTTTCCAATTTATCAAGATTTTCATCTGTTAAAATAATGGAATTTGGAAATAATTCGCCACCTTGCACAATACGATAACCAATTCCTTTAATTTCAGTAATTTCTTTAATTATTGATAATTCAATTAATTTTTTCAATAATAATTCAATAGCTAATCGATGATCAGTAATAGCTATATTTTGTTTATAAATACGATCTAGAGTTTTAATAGTAAACATAGAATTAACATTGCCGATTCGTTCGAATAAACCACTACATAACATTTTTTCTGTAACCATATTAATTAATTGAAATTTCAAAGATGAACTACCAGAATTAACAGACATAATTTTCATAAAAAAACCCTTTCTTTTATTGCAATTAATATAAACAAATAAAAAGCTATTTATAATAACAATAAGCAAATAATAAATACATAATATATTATCAGAAATCCCAATTATTAATCCATTAAATTAGATTTTTTTATTTGAATAAATAAAATTTATCATAATGTTATATGGATAGATTATTTGCGTTTCAATATCAGGATTTACCTTAATAATATCTATTACAAATAGCCCCCATCTAAACCGGACAAGCAAGTTTCCAAGCATCCGGCTTGCCATAATTTATCCTCTTTTAAGCAATAACTTTGTGTCACTACTTATTATTTGTAATAAATTACTGACTTCTTTCGCCCTATAAAGGTAATTAACCTTCGTCCTGGAAGGGCGATTAACTTAATTATTCCAAATTAAGTTTTACTCCTCCGACTACTAAAAAGTCGCTTTATCCTTGGGCATAATGACTTTTATTTTATTATTAGTTAATTTAATAACGCTGCCTTTAGGATTCTCCTAGTTACTCTAAATATCGACCTTGATTCCTTAGGTGAAATGACCATTTTTATCATGGTAAGATTCCAGGTTTTGTTAAATTAATAAAATATCCAATACATCGATCTAATATTGATAGACTCTGGACTACTCGGTTACAGTAGTTTGCGAAGTAGGTTACATTATTACATCTTCTTATTTTTCTTAGGCCTTTTCTGGCTTATCCTTAGAATCATTTGGTGGCGGTATCTTCTTGACTAACTACTTCGTCGCAACCCGCTTTTAAGAACTGCTATAATTCCTTATCGTTTCCTTTAAGGAACCATTCTTATCCTTTCAGTGTTTTATCGCACTGGTGATTGGTTAAGTCACTCGATATTTAGGCCTCTTAGGCGCCCATCGATAAATGTTAATAATTCTATTAAATTATGTGTTTTCCTCAAAGCACATTCTTTAGCTGCTTTCGAACATATAAAACATAATCGAGGATTTGGCGGATAAAACAAATTGCGGGAAATATTTTCATGTTTTAAATTGATAATATCTAAATCAACTAAACGAAAACAAATATGAGTTTTTTCTAAAATTAAAAAATTTTTTTTAATTTCTATTAATTTGGGTATTTCTGCAGTAATTAAAACTACATTAACATAAAAACCAGCTTTATCAAATAATATTCTAAAATCATTAGAACCTAAACATATTTGTTTTTTTTTTAAAAAAGGGATTATAATATTTTTCATAAATAAATTAAAAAATTCAAAATATAAAGGTTTAAGCTTAATTATTCCTGGAATATTTAAATTAATAGTTAGCAAACCTTTTTGATAATAATTTAACATTTTAAGTTGTAATATATATCTTTCTTCTTTGGCTTTTAAATATTGCTTTATTCTTTTATAAAACATAATAATTATACAAACCTAAATATCATAAACAAAATTAAAATAAATATTATTTTTTTATTTTACTTTATAAACAGTATCAATTAAAGTGCCATCACGATACTCAATCAAAGCGATAACACGATTAGTATCATAATTAATTGGTAATGGTTTACCCACAATACTATAAGCCAAGTCGCGTAATTCACAAATATCTTTAACAACTATTCCAGCTGACTTTAACCACATAAGTAAATCAGTTCTTATAGGATTTACAGCAATACCTAAATCAGTTACCAAAACATCAATAGTATTTCCTGGAGTAACTATTGTTTGTACACGATCTACTATAGAAGAAATCCGTCCTCGAATTAAAGGAGCAGCTACAATAGCAATTTTACTACCGTATGCTACATCACTATGACCACCAGAAGCTCCACGTAAATATCCATCATTTCCTGTGATGACATTACAATTAAAATTAACATCTATTTCTAACACACTTAAAATACCAAAATCTAATTTATTGACAGCACAACCTTTAATAAAAGGATTAGCATAAAAAGAAGCTGACATTTCTAAATGATTAGTATTGTTTTTTAAAGAATTAACTGCTTCTAAATCAAAAGACTGTACATCTAATAATGTATTAACTAGCCCTTCTTTTAATAAGTCTACTTCCAATTTAATAATTCCTCCTAAAAAAACAGAAGCTTTTATTTGCTTACGCCTCATTTCATCAGATAAAATTACTAAAGATGCTTGAGAAGCCCCACCAGTTCCTGTTTGAAAAGAAAAACCATTTTTAAAATAAGGTGTGTTTTTAATAACTTTAACAATATTTTCAGCAATAACAATTTCTTTAGGATTAAATTTAGAATGAATTTCTCCTGAAGAAATTTTTTTATTATCACCAATAACTTCTACTTTAACAACATAATCAACATAAATTTGCGGAATAGAAATAGGATTATTAGGATAAGAAACTAAAGTGTCTGTGATAATAATAGTTTTATCGGCATATTGCGCATCTACAATAGCATAACCTAAAGATCCTACGCAAGAATCACCTATAACACCATTAGCATTGCCCATTTCATCGCTACTTGAAGCAGCTAAAAAAGCAACATTAATATAAGATTGTTCTGTAGTAATAGACCGTGCTCTACCACCATGAGATCTAATAATAACAGGTTTCGTTAAAAGACCTTCAGAAATAGCATTGCCTAATTCTCCCCTTATAGCTGAACCTTCTAAAGAAGTTACAATACCATCTTTAATATATTCAATAAAACAATCATGAGACTTTGTGAAAGAAGAAGCTAAAACAGTTAGATTTTTAATATTTAATTTTTTGATAGCTTCCATAACTTGTTGAAAAGTTTTATCACCGTGCCTAAAAGCATGATGAAACGAAATAGTCATACCATCTTTCAAACCGCTTTTAACAATAGCTTCTTCTAAAGAATTTAAAACTTTATTATTTAAAAAATTATATTGATTATTTTTGATTTTAGTCATTTTGCCAACACTATTATCATCATTCTTACATTCATAAAACACATTATTATTATGATTATCTATTTTTTTTGAATTTTTCTTAAATTGTTCTATCATTGAATTATTCCTTTTTTTTATTAATTAACAATTTGAAAATCACTTAATTTTATTAAATATTTTTTAATCGAAAAAACTATTGAAATAAGTTTTTTATAATTCGATAACATTACATTTCTTAATATAATGGTTTTTAATAATATTTATTTATATCAGAAAAAAACAAAAAATCGTAAATATTGAACTAATAATATCTCTCACCAAATTTTATAACTCATTCAAAATTAATTTACTATATCATCTGGAATCATTTATTATTTTGAGTTTATTATTATAATACAAAAAATACCAAATGTATTAATCTTCTATGCTAGGATTCGAAATATTAGCTTTTTGTAAAACGTTTTCTGCATATTTTATAACTGGTTTATCAATCATTTTACCATCAATAGAGAATACACCTTGGTTTTGTAAACGATATTTCTTATATAAAGTTAAAATTTTTAAAGCTTCTTGGATTTCTTTATCGCTAGGTTGAAAAATTCGATTAAGAATAGGTAGTTGATCTGGGTGTATAGCGGATTTACCATTGAAACCCATTTCTTTTACTAAAATAGCTTCTTTTTCTAATCCTTCTAAATCGGAAACATTATCATAAATACAATCAATAGCATCAATATCAACAGCTCTAGCTGCATGCAATATCATTTGGCGAGCAAAAAACAATTCATGACGATTAATAGTTTTAGTAGCTTGCAAATTTAACATGTAATCTACACCACCCAAAGCAATTCCTACTACTCGCGAAGAAGATGACGCTATTTCGAGAGCATTTAAAACTCCTTTAGCGCTCTCTATAGCGCAAAAAATAACAATTTTAGAAGATTTATTATATTTAGCTTCAATATTTTCAATATCTTTAATAACTCGTAAAACTTCTAATTTTGATTCAACCTTCGGTAAACGAATAGCATCTAATTTTGCATTAGTTACCATAGCTTCCAAATCTTTTTGATAAAAAGGAGTATCAAAAGAATTAATTCGCACCATAGTTTCAATATTAAACCTATGATAATCCAAAAAACTAATCATATTTCGAGTTAATTCGCGTGCAGCATCCTTTTCTTCAACAGCAATAGCATCCTCTAAATCAAATATCACACTATCTACCTGATAAGAAATAACATCTTTAAATAAAGCAGGATTATTACCAGGTACAAATAACATGGTTTTTCTATTTTTTTTCATTTTTAGCCTCGATATTATTTTTTTGTATTTAAAAATTAAAAAATTTTAATAATAGTAAATTAAAATCAAATTCTAGAACGTTCTAAAGCCACTAAAATACGTGATTTTAAAACAATTTCTAAAGCGCCTTGATCTTGTATTAACAATTTACAACTAGTAACATTATTTTCTTTTAAAATTTCAAGAGTTAAAGCGCGCATTTGTTCTCCGAATTGTTTTTCAAAAGGTGATTGAATGATAATTTGTATAATATCAGATAAATTCGGTTCTATAGTTATTAAACAATCACTCGAATTGAGAGAACCGCAAAAGGCTCTTTTTATAATAGGCTTTAATTTATTATTATTTATCATTTTGTAATCCTCTTTTTTTAATCACTTTTTGTGCTATATCAACATATTTCAAAGCTAAATTAGATATTTTAGATTCATCTACTATATCAACATCACGATCGCTACCTAATTCACCTGTAATACCAACCGCTAATGCACCTGCTTCAAAATAATCTAAAATATTTGATAAATTAATACCCCCTGTTGCCAAAATAGACCAATTAGGAAAAGGATCTCGGATTAAAGATAAAGCTTTAGCTGTAAATGCAATACTCGGATACAATTTCAATAAAGAAGCACCTTTTTGAATAGCTAGATACATTTCATTAACACTCATAACTCCAGGAACATATAAAATATCATTTTTAATAGACCAATTTAAAATTTCTTCATTATAAACCGGAGAAACCAAATATTGTGCTCCCGCTTCTAAAGCTGTTTTAGCTTCTTGTAATGTTAATACGGTACCAGCTCCAATCATTGCTTTTGGATATTGCAAACTAATTTCTTTAATTACAGAAAAAGCTTGAGGAATAGTTAAAGTAATCTCGGCAAAACGAAAACCATTTTCTAATGTATTTTTTAAAATTTTATAAGCATTATTTTTAGTTTTCGTACGGACAATCACGCTTAAAGGGTTTTGCTTTAAATAATAAATTTTTTTTTGAATATTTTGCACTTAACACACTCCATTTTTATTAATTTTAGTTAATAAATATATTTTGAAATTAAAAGTCAATATTAATAAATATTATTCAACCGATTTACACAAAATAAAAAATAAGTTACAACAGATAAATCAGCACAACCTCCTGGAGAGATTTTATGCTTTACATAGTAATTATTTTTAGACAAAATAGCTTTTTGAAAAGTTATAAAACCCATATTTTCTAAAATATTTAACCATAATAAAGCTTTTTTTTGTATTTTTTTAAAAAATGAAAAACCAATTTTATTAATTAAAGATACGGATAGATTAATTGCGTTTTATTCAGCGATTCGTTTTTGCTGTTTTATTTACAATCAGCCCCCGTCCAAACCGGACAAGCAAGTTTCCAAGCATCCGGCTTTCCATAATTTACTCTCTTTCGA
>JAUZIB010000001.1:32073-65900 GCA_032887715.1 Candidatus Phytoplasma australasiaticum | reverse complement strand
TTTTAGAAGAACCTGACCACGGCGAAGGGTAATAACCTTTACATGGCGAAAGAGTTTCAATATCTTGTAATAAGATATTAGGCGCCGGATGCTTGGAAACTTGCTTGTCCGGTTCTGTGGGGGGCTAGCTTGGAATATATAATGAAATAAATTTGTTATTAAGCTCAACTATTCTATCCCGATCATAAAGCTGTTTCTGTAAATGGTGGCGCTGGCGATCAAGGTTTAATGTTTGGTTATGCTACGAATGAAACAGCCTATTTTATGCCTTTACAATTTATATTAGCTCGAAATTTAGCTTTACAATTAACTAAAATAAGAGAAAATAAAATTTTACCTTTTTTAAAACCAGATGGTAAAACACAATTAACTATGATATATGATGAAAATGGTAATGCTAGTTATATTGATTCGATTGTTATTTCTTGTCATCATAGTGATATTGTTAAAAATAATAAAAATTTTTCAGATTCTATTATAGAATATATTATTAAACCTGTTATTCCTTCGAAATTTATAAATTTTAAAACTAAATTTTATATCAATCCAGCAGGAAGTTTTTCACAGGGAGGTCCTTGTTTTGATACTGGATTAACTGGGAGAAAAATTATCCAAGACAGTTATGGTAGTGAAGTGCATCATGGAGGTGGTTGTTTTAGCGGAAAAGATGCTTCTAAAGTAGATCGTAGTGGAGCGTATATGTTAAGGTATTTAGCTAAAAATATTGTTGCTTCGGGAATTTGTGATAAATGCGAATTACAAATAGCTTATGTAATTGGATTAAATTTTCCTGTCAGTTTGTTTATTAATACTTTTAACACGAGTAATGGGGCGCCAAAGAGACCTAAATATCGAGTGATTTAACCAATCACCAGTGCGATAAACACTGAAAGGCTAAGAACGGTTTTTTAAAGGAAACAATAAGGAATTATAGCAGTTTTTAAAAGCGGGGTTGCGATAAAGTAGTTAGTCAAGAAGACTCCGCCACCGAATGGTTCGATGGATAAGCCTGAAAGGGCCTAAGAAGATAAGAAGATGTAATAGTGTAACCTACTTAGTAAACTACTAATAAGCAAGTAGTCCAGCATCTATCGATATAAAATATTACGTATTGGATAGTTTATCAATTAAAAACCTGGAATCTCACCGTTTCTATAACGGTTACTTCACCTAAGGAACCAAGGTTGATATTTAGAGTAACTTGGAGAATCCTAAAGGCAAGTTATTAAATTAACTAATAATGAGATAAAAGTCATTATGCCCAAGGATAAAGCGACTTTTTAGTAGTCGAAGGAGTAAAACTTAATTCGGAATAATTAAGTTAATCGCCCTTCCAGGACGAAGATTAACGATCTTTATAGGGCGAAAGAAGTCAGTAATTTATTTTTTATTTAGTGGCATCAAACAAAGAGTTAGTGGATATAACAACGACTGTTTCGGATCAAGAAAAACTAAACTTTTGCAAACATTACGAATATCATTCAAAATCGTTCTTAAATAACTAAAGTATTGAAAAGAGTTTAAATATGGGATTTAACAACATAATAAAAATACTTACTAAATATTCAATCAAATGTTGGTCAACAAGTGTAGTGAAATAATAGATAGATCGTTAATGGTATCAAACTTAAAAAGATTGAGTAATACCACCGCGAATACGTCAACGGTTATTATCAATTATGACTGGTTAGACAAGTTCTTATTACAAAAAAAGCAAGGTAAAAAGCTAGATTTATCGATATTTCTATTATCAAAGACCGATTAATTTCAAAGGTCATGGAACAAATATTAACTCTTTAAAAAGAACAATAAGAATAAATAACTAACCAGTGGTGACACAAAGTTAGTCTTCACAAGAAGGTAAATTATGGCAAGCCGGATGCTGGGAAACTTGCTTGTCCGGTTTAGAGGGGGGCTGTTTGTAATAGATAATCGAAATATAAATCGGGTTATTGAAACGCAAATAATCTATCCCTATTTGATGACAATTTAATTCTAGATACTATTTATAAGAATTTCGATTTAAGTCCTCAAGGTATTATTAATAAATTAAAATTAACTAAACCTATTTTTCATATTACTGCTAGATATGGACATTTTGGTATTAATAATGATCAATTTGCTTGGGAAAAAACAGATCAAATTAAATTATTTTCTCGATTGTTAAAAAAATTTAATTGAATATATTTATTTTTGTTTTTGGCATATTATATATGTTAAATTTGGTGTAATATTTCATTTATTTCAATAAAAAATAATGTTAAGATAATTTTTAATTGTAAAAATATTATTAAATAAATGTTTATTATATAATAATTTTAATATTTTAAGGTTATTTTGTAAAAAGGTTATAAGAAAAAAATTATATGAAAAATAAATTAGTTAAAACGGTTCATTATCGTGATATTAATTTTAGTCAATGGTATACAGACCTTTGTTTAAAAGCTAAATTAATTTCTTACTCTGATGTACCAGGTTTTTTTATTTATTTACCCAATGGTTACTTTTTGTGGGAAATGATACAAAAATTTTTAAATCATTATTTAAAAAAAAGTAATCATAAGAATGTTTATTTTCCATTACTTTTTTCTGAAAATTTATTTCAACTTGAAAAAGAACATATTCAAGGTTTTGCTCCTGAAACTCTTATTATTGATAATATTGCTAATCAATCTTTGTTATCTAGGTTAATTCTGCGTCCTACTTCAGAAGTAATTTTTGCCAAGTATTATTCCAATGTTATTACTTCTTATAGAGATTTACCTAAATTATTTAATCAATGGTGTAGTGTAGTCCGTTGGGAGAAAAATACTAAACCTTTTTTAAGAAGTAAAGAATTTTTATGGCAAGAAGGACATACAGTTCACGCTAATAAACAAGAAGCTCTTAAAGAAACTCTTTATATTTTAAATTTGTATAAAAAATTAGGTAAAGAATTATTAGCTATACCTTTTATTTCAGGTATCAAAACAGAAAAAGAAAAATTTAAAGGAGCTTTAATTACTTATGCTATTGAAACTTTAATGTATGATGGGCAATCTTTACAAGCAGGTACTTCTCATTATTTAGGAACTAATTTTTCTAAAATTTTTAAGATTCAATTTCAAGATCAAAATTCTCTTATGCAACTAGCACATCAAACATCTTGGGCTGTTTCGTCTAGGTTAATAGGTGCTATTATTATGGTGCATGGCGATGATGAAGGGTTGGTCATGCCACCTTATATTGCGCCTATACAGATAGTTATTATTCCTTTAAGATTGAATAATTCACTTTTATTAACAAAAGTTAATTTTTATTATAAACAATTGTTTAGAAAATATCGCACTGAATTAGATATACAAAATAAAAATGTTGGCTGGAAATTTAGTCATTATGAATTGCAAGGAGTTCCTTTGAGATTAGAAATAGGAGAACAAGAATTACAAAACGAACAAGTAACCATTTTTATTAGATACAGTCGAAAAAAAATTGTTATTAATGCTTCTGAGTTGTTGTTAAATATATCGAATTTGATTAAAAATATTCATAAAAACATGTTCGATAATGCTTTGCAACGTATGAAAAAAAATATTTATATTGCTAATAATTATGAAGAATTTAAAATTTATTTATCTAAAAAGGGATATGTTAAAATGAGTGTTTTAGCTAATGAGGCTGAAGATATTATTAAAAAAGAAACAGGAGCAACAGCTAGAATTATTTTAAAAGAAAAATTATTAAATAAAATTTGTCCTGTTACTCATAAAAAAGCAAATCAAACGATTTTATTTGCTAGAGCTTATTAAAAATATGTTAATTAAAATTAATTTAGAATCAAATGATTTTACTTTTATTTGAATTTATGGTAAAATTATTAAAAGTTGTTCTTGATAAGAGAAGAAATTAAAAAAGGAGAATAAGGTAATTTAAACGTATATGGAAAATGATGATAAAAATAATTATTTAAAAAGTTTTATTTTTTATAACCTATATTTTATTACAGTTAAATGTGAAAGAGGTTATAAAATAAAATGAGTATAATTATTTTGACTATCATAGCATTAATTGTTATCAATGCTTTATTGTCAGCTATCGAAATATCTTTAGTTTCTTTAAGTGAAAGTAAATTAGATCTTGAAATAGAAAAAGGTATTAAAAAAGCCGTAAAAATTAAAAAAATTAAATCTAAACCTACTCATTTTTTGTCTGTAATTCAAATAGTTATTCATATATTAACAGTGATTCAAGGTTATATGTTGCATCATGATTCTCATGGTGAAATTCAAATTTTATTAACTATTCTTTCTTTGGTTTTAGGAGATATTATTCCTAAGCGAATTGCTTTAATTTATCCTTTAAAAACCGCTTATTATTTGTTAGGTTTGTTTAATTTAGTTTGTTTTTTTATGAAACCTTTTGTTTGGTTGTTACATCAAATAAGTAATCTCATTTTATATTGTTTAAGAATTGATCCAAATAAAACTCAAGATATTGTTTCAGAAGATGAATTACGTTTTTTATTAAGTGCTTCTTATAGTCAAGGAGTTATTAATAGTAATGAAAACAATATGATACAAAATATTTTTGATTTTAATACTACTAAAGTTTCAGATATTATGCGTCATAGAAAAGAAATTGTAGCTATTCGTCATGATATCAGTATTAATGAATTGAGAGAATTTATTTTAAAAGAAAAATATACTCGATTCCCTGTTTATATGGAAAATTTGGATAAGATTTTAGGAATAGTTCATATTAAAGATCTTTTTAAGGTTTTATTAGTTACGAATGATCAACGTCCTTATAAAAATAATTATTCAAAGTTTAATATTAATCATTATTTAAGGCGAGTTTTTTATATTACAGAATTTAAAAATATTAGTGAATTATTGAAAGAAATGCAGTCTAAACAAAAACATATGGCTATTGTAGTTGACGAATACGGTGGTACAGCTGGTATTGTTACTATTGAAGATGTTATTGAAGAAATTTTGGGTGAAATTCAGGATGAATATGATAAAAATGATTTTGAAATTGTTAAAATTTCTGATCAAGAATTTATTATCAAAGGTACTGCCCATCTTTGTGATATAGAAGAATATTTAAATGCTAACTTACCAGTAGATGATTATGATACTTTAAGTGGTTTTATGTTAGATAAATTACGTAGAATGCCAGAAAGTAATGAAAAAATTCGAATAATGTATAATGATTGGATTTTTGATGGTTTATCTCATAACGGTTTAGTTATAACAAAAGTTAGAGTTACTAAGTCTAATATCCCTAAACAAATAAAATGATTTTGTTTTTTTTTATAGTTACAATAATTATTAGGCATATTTCTTAGAAGGTTTGGTTTTCGTTATATATGAATTCTTGGTTTTATAATTCCGAAATATCATTATTAGTAGAAGAGTTACAAACTAATTTAAAAACAGGATTGACAGAACAACAAGTTCAATCTAGATTAATCGAATATGGTTTTAATATATTATTTAAGTCTAAACCTAAGTCTTTAATAAAAAAATTTTTAAATCAATTGAATAATTTTTTTATATATATTTTATTAACATCAGCATTTATTACTTTAATTATAGGAATTTTAAATCATCATCAAGAAGAATTGTATGAAGGTATTTTGATTTTTTTAATTATATTGGGTAATGCTATTTTTGGTGTTTTTCATGAGCATCAAAAAGATAAATCTTTTGATATTATTTCTCAAACTACTAAGATATATGTTAAAGTTTTACGAGAATCTAATATAAAATCTATTGTTAGTGATCAGTTAGTCCCAGGAGATATTGTTTTTTTGGATAAAGGAGATATAGTTCCTGCTGATTTACGTCTACTAACTTCTAATAATTTGCAAGTGGATGAAGCTATTTTAACAGGTGAATCGAATTCAGTTACTAAAAATACTAACGTTAAAGTTACTGATTCGAATTTATTAAATAATAAAAATTTGTTATTTATGAATACTGTTATAATTAATGGAAATGCCCAAGCTATAGTTATTAATACAGGAATGAGAACACAAATAGGTCATATTACTAAACTGTCTCAAACAGTTAAAAAAGAAAAAACAGTTTTAGAATTTTATTTACAAAAATTAACTAAAATTTTGAGTTTTATTATTTTTATTTTGATTTTTATAAATTTTCTTTTTAATATTTTAAAATATTATTTATTTTTTAATAATTTAAATTGGAATATTATAAGTAGTTATTTATTATCTTCTATTGCTTTAATTGTAGCTGTTATTCCGGAAGGTTTATTAGCTATTATGACTATTATTTTTGCTTTTGGAGTAAAAAAGATTGCTAAATCTAATGCTATTGTTAAAAGTTTAAAAACATTAGAACGTTTGGGAGCTATTAATGTTATTTGTACAGATAAAACAGGGACACTTACTCAAAATAAATTATTAATTAAATTTTTATATGTTTATTCGAATTGTTTTAATATTGATTATTCTAGTGAATTAATTTCTGATAATTTAATTTCTAATTATCAACAATTAATCAATTATGGGATTTTATGTAATAGTATTGCTCAACATGATAATGAAAAGAATATTTCTTGTTTTGATTTATTAGATTCTGTAGATCGTTCTTTTTTGGAATTAGCTAAATTTTTAAATATTGATATTAATGTATTACGACAACAATATAAATTAATTAAAATGTTTCCTTTTGATGACGAGTTCAAATTAATGATTACTATATATAAAGATAAAAATCAATATTTTACTATTGTTAAAGGTGCTGGTGAAGTTTTATTGGATTTATCCTATTATATTTTCATTAATAATACAAAAAATAATGTTATTAAAAATGCAAAATATAAAGACGAATTTGAATTTCAATTAAATAAACAAGCTAAAATAGGTTATAAAATATTAGGAATCGCTTATACAAATTTTTTTGATTCTCAGTTTTTATCCGATAATATTTCGATTAAAGAAATTTTGTATATTTTACGTCTAAATCTTATTTTAGTGGGATTAACAGGTATCGAAGATCCTTTAAAATTGGAAGTTTTTCAATCTATTCAGGAATGCCATAACTCTAATATTCAAACTATTATGATTACAGGAGATCATCGTTATACAGCTATGAAGGTAGCTAATAAATTAAAAATTTTAAATAAAAAAACAGATTTAGTAATTGATGGAACTGAATTAGATAAATTAGATGAAAAAAAATTATTACAAAATTTGATAAATATTAAAGTTTATGCTCGTACTATTCCAGAACATAAATTAAAAATTGTTCGAGCTTGGCAAAAATTAGGTTATGTAGTCGCTATGATCGGTGATGGCGTTAATGATGTGCCTAGTATTAAACAAGCTGATGTAGGATTAGCTATGGGTTTAAATGGTACTGAAATTACTAAACAAAGCGCTGATATTGTTTTAATGGATGACAATTTTAATACTATTGTAACATCTATTAAAGAAGGGCAAAATATTTTTGTTAATATTCGTAAAAGTTTAATGTTTTTATTAAGTTGTAATATGGGAGAAATTTGTCTTATATTATTTAATAGTTTATTGGGATTTTTGTGTTTTCCTTTGGATTTTGTTATTTTAAATACTTTACAAATACTTTGGATTAATTTAGTTACTGATTCTTTAGTTGCTTTAGCTTTGGGTATGGAACCGCCTGAGACCAATATGATAAATAATTCTATGGTTAAAAAAGAAATTAATTTTTTAAATAAAGCGTCATTATATAAAATTTGTTTCGAAGGTTTGATGTTGGGTGTTATTGTTTTTGTTTCTGCTATTTTAGGATATTATATACATGATGTCGATAATGCTAAATATGCTCAAACTTTTGCTTTTATGGTTTTAGCTTTTTCGCAATTATTTCATGCTTGGAATTTTAGAAGTTTATCACAATCTATTTTTTCTCTTAAAACGAAAAATCCGATTTTTATAATTTATTTTACAATAAGTTATTTAATGCAACTGATTATTTTATTTATTCCTATTTGCCAAAAATATTTTAATTTGGCTAAGCTATCGTTTTGGGATATTAATATAATTATGTTTTTGTCTTTGATTCCTATATTTATTATAGAATTGTATAAAAAATATTTGAAGTATAAATTGATTTAATATTGGTTGTATTTTTATTGTATTGGTTAAATTTTAATAATTTTTGAAAATATTTTAAATTATTATTAATTATTTTTTTATTTTTTATTTATTTTTTGTAATTTTTTTCTTTTTTGACTTTATTATTGGTTTTTTTATATATAAAGAAATTTTTTAAGAATAATTTTAAAGAATGGGCATAATGGTGATTTAACAATGATCTTTATAAAATATAAAAGGTATGTTGGATTAAGTATAATCAGAAATATTATTTATTATTTTTTTAATCTATTTTTATTTTTTTTAGTTATATTTTTGTTATGTAATTTAATTTTAGATAAGGAGAATACTACTAAAATTTTTCGTTTTAATTTTTCTCGAGTATCTAGTAATAGCATGTTACCTAAAATACGTGTTGATGATATAGTTTTTTTCACTTTATTAGATGAAGAAAAATGTAAATTATTAAAAACAAGTAATCCTGGAAAAACAGATGGAGATATAATTATATTTAAAGCAGATGATTCTGAATTTGCTGATTTAAAAGATAGTTTTATTATTCATAGAGTAGTTTTTAATGATACTCAAGAAAAATATGTAACTACGAAGGGTGATAATATTTCGTTTGTTCAAAAATTTGAAAAAAAAATCCCTTATCATAATATTTTTTATAAATATTCTTTTAAAATTCCTTATGAAATAACTTATATACTAATATGGAGTATGATTTTATTATTATTTTATTTTATTATTTTTGATGAATCTTCATCTAAATAATAATAATTTAGTTTAAAATTTTAATTAATTATTTTAGATTATTATTTTATTAAAAGGTTTGTTATATATGGGTGATAATATTATTTTTCCTAATATAAATTGGGAATATATTCTCAAAAAAGAACAACAAAAAGAGTATTTTATTAAAATAAAAAAATTTTTAATAACTCAATATAAATTGGGTAAAAAAATTTTGCCACATTCAAAAAATCTTTTTAATGCGTTCAAATGTACTCCTTGGGACAAAGTAAAAGTTGTTATTTTAGGTCAGGACCCTTATCCTGGACCGAATCAAGCTCATGGTTTAGCTTTTAGCACTTTATCTTCGGATACTCCTAAAAGTTTAAAGAATATTTTTATTGAGTTACAAAATGATTTATCTATTAAAGCTTCTACGAATCAATTATTTTCTTGGGCTTATGAAGGGGTATTATTATTAAATGCTATTTTAACCGTTGAAGAAGGTTTTTCTTTAAGTCATAAAAATATTGGTTGGCATATTTTTACTATTAATATATTTAATTATTTGTCTTTTAAAAAAAATATTGTTTATATTTTGTGGGGAAAACAAGCTCAATATTATAAAAATTATTTAAATATTAAAGATAATTTGATTATTGAAAGTAGTCATCCTTCGCCACTTTCAGTTTATCGAGGTTTTTTTGGTTCTAAGCCTTTTTCTCGTGCTAATGAGTATTTGAAATATCACCAAAAAAAACCTATTAATTGGGCTTTATGCCAAAGAGGATTAAATATCTTGTTATCCCGCTAGTAACCAGCGGATGATAAACAATTAACATGTCGTTCTATATCGGATAGTTTATTAATGCAAAAAAACCTGGAATCTAATCACTTTTCAGGAAATATAAATATATTTATTAATGGTTGCTTTGCTTAATGAATTAATGTAGATGTTTATTTGTACTTTTTATAGGGGGGTGTTTGTAATATATACAATTAAAAACTAATTTCGTTGTTAAAACCTAAATAATTTATTTTTTTAATAGGATTACAAGGATAATTAATATTTTATAATTATTTGATTAATAAAAATAAATTTTTAATTTAATAAAAGGAGTTTTTTAATTAATGAGGGAAAATTTTCAAAATTATATCGATTGTGTTGGAGCGGATGAATCAGGTAAAGGTGATGTGTTTGGTCCTATAGTAGTTGGTATAGTTTATATAAAGAATGAATTAGTAGATTTTTTATTACGAAATAATGTTAAAGATTCAAAATTATTAAGTAAAAATGCTATTTTTAAAATAGCTCCTTTTTTGATGAAACATATTGATTATGATTTTGAAATTTTACAACCTTTTGATTATAATAATTTAATTAAGAAAAATTTCAATCTTAATCATATACTTGCTTGTTTATATAATAAATTAATTTTAAGATTTTGTAATAATTTAAAATTTTCATCTTTAGTTATTGTTGATCAATTTGTTACTGAATCTTGTTATTTTAATTATTTAAAAATGGAATCTAATGTTTATCGTTCTATTATGGGCGCCAAATGAGGCCTAAATATCGTGTGATTTAACCAATCACCAGTGCGATAAACACTGAAGGGATAAGAACGGTTCTTTAAAGGAAACAATAAAGAATTACAGCAGTTCTTAAAAGCGGATTGCGATGAAGTAGTTAGTCAAGATGATACCGCAACCTAATGATTCTAAGGATAAGCCTGAAAGGGCCTAAGAAGCTAAGAAGATGTAATTTGATAACCTGTCTCGTAAACTACTGTAACTCGAGCAGTCCAGAGACTATCAACTTAAAATAATTGGGTTGGATAGTTTATCAATCAAAAAAACCTGGAATCTCACCATTAATAAAATGGTCACTTCTCCTAAGGAATCAAGGTCGATATTTAGAGTAACTTGGAGCATCCTAAAGGCAGTTGTTATTAAATTAACCAATAATGAAATAAAAGTCATTATGCCCAAGGATAAAGCGACTTTTTAGTAGTCGGAGGAGTAAAACTTAATTTGGAATAATTAAGTTAATCGCCCTTCCAGGACGAAGGTTAACTACCTTTATAGGGCGAAAGAAGTCAGTAATTTATTGTTTATTTAGTGGTAAGAGTTAGCGGATATACCGACGATTATTTCGGATTAAGAAACTAAAACTTTTGCAAGCATTAAATATTATTCAAAATCGTTCTTTAAATAATTGAGGTATTAAATCAGAACTTAAATACAGGATTAATAGCATATAAAAACATTTTTTATACACATTTAATCCAATTACATTCAATCCAGACTACGAAACAAGTGTTATTGTTATTGATACCGCAGTACAATTTCAAAAGATAAGTTAATGATAAAATAAAGGACGATAAGGATCAACAATTAACTAGTGGTGACATCAAGTTAGTCTTCGCAAGAAGGTAAATTATGGCAAGCCGGATGCTTGGAAACTTGCTTGTCCGGTTTAGAGAGAGGCTGTTTGTAATAGATATCAGAAATACCAATCCTGATATCGAAACGCAAATATTCTATCTCTATATTTAAAACTAAAGCTGAATCTAAATTTTTATGTGTAGCTGCTGCTTCTATTATTGCTCGCTATTTATTCTTACAAGAGATAGAAAAATTAGGGAAAGGTAATAATTTAAAATTAATTTTAGGGGCTTCTGATTTAGTTAATCAACAAATTAAATTAATTTATGACAAATATGGTTTGTCAATTTTTTATAAAATTGCTAAGATTAATTTTAAAAATATTAGTAAGAATAAATTGTTTCATTTATCTTAATTTTAAAATTGAATTTGATGGATACTTTTTAAAGCTATTATTTTAAATTAAAATTTTTATAAAAAAGGGGAAAATCAAAATATGCATAATATTTTTTTGAAAATAGTTGATAAAAAAATACCGAGTTATATTATTTATGAAGATGATTTGGTGATGGCTTTTTTAGATATTTCTCAAGTTACTCGTGGTCATACTTTAGTTATTACTAAGAAAGTTTATGCAAATATTCAAGACGTACCACAAGATGTTTTTTTACATTTATTTAAAATAGTTTATCAAATTAGTCACGTATTGATTAAGGCTTTTAAAGCTTCCGGTTTAAATTTAATAAATAATAATGGAGAAGTAGCTGGGCAAACTGTTTTTCATTATCATGTTCATATAATTCCGCGTTTTTCTAAGGATGAAATATATGTCCAATTACTAGATAATTCTTCTTATTTGAAGGAACAAGATTATAAAATAATTTTAAAACAAATACTTGATTATAATTGTAATTAATTATAAAAAAATTAAAAAAATTTTTAATTTATTTAAAGGAGTGGTTGATAATTTATTAAAAATATTAATAATTTTAATAATGATATTTAATATATTGTACAAAGAATTTATTTAAATTTAATTAGCAAAGTAATATATTAATTAATATATCTATATTGATTTTCGATTTAATTTATTTAGTAATTTAATAGTTAAATTAGTTGCTATACGACCTTTTGGCGTTCTTTTTATATAACCTTTTTGTATTAAATAAGGTTCATAAACTTCTTCTATAGTAAAAATTTCTTCTCCTAAAGTAGCAGCTAAATTTTTAATTCCTACAGGCCCACCATTAAATTTAAATACTAAATTATTTAAATAATTATAATCTGTTTGATTTAATCCATTTTCATCAATTTTTAATTTTCTTAACGTTTCTAGTGTTATTTGATGAGTAATTATTTTATTAGAATATATTTCTGCAAAATCACGTGTTCTACGAAACAAACGATTAGCTATTCTAGGCGTCCCTCGACTACGCTTTACTAATTCTGTTAATGCTGCTTCTTCTATATAGTTATTATAAACTTTAGCTGTTCTTTGGAGAATAGTTTTTAATTCTGATTCTTTATAATAATCTAATTTTAAAGTTAAACCAAATCGATCTCTTAGTGGAAAAGAGATATGCCCAAATTTGGTAGTTGCTCCTATTAAAGAAAAGGCTGATAATTTAATTCTAATAGTTCTCCTATCATAATCTTTACCAATAACAATATCTAAAGCATAATCTTCCATGGCAGAATATAAGATTTCTTCTACTGTTTTTGGTAATCGATGAATTTCGTCAATAAATAAAATCTCTCCTGTTTGCAAGCTACTTAAAATAGCAGATAAATCTCCAGCTTTTTCTAAAATAGCTCCATTTGTAATTTTAATATTTGTTTTTAATTCATTAGCAATAATACGTGCTAAAGTAGTTTTGCCTAAACCTGGAGGCCCATAGAATAAAAGGTGATCTAAAGTTTCTTGTCGTTTACGTGAAGCTTGGATATAAATATTTAAAATATGTTTAATATCTTCTTGTCCTGCGTATTCTTGTAGTGTTTGAGGTCTTAATAAAGTATCTTCGTTTTTGTTTTTTGGTTTTTGTTTATTTTTTAATGTTTGTTCCATTTGAGTTCCTATTTTTTTAATAATAATTGTAAAGCTTCTTTAATCATAAATTCTATATCTTTTTCTGTATTAATTTTATTAATAATAGTATTAATTTGTTTTATGTCAAAACCTAAATTTAATAAAGCATTTTGAACATCTTTTTGTTTAGGATTTAATATATAATTTGCTTTTTTATTTTTATTTTTAGTGTTTAGGTACCAAATAATTTGTTGTGCTGTTTTATTACCAATACTCGGAAATTGTTTTAAAAAATTTATATCATTGGTTTCAATAGCTATTTTAATTTCTGGAAATAATTCTGCTTGTGTAAGCGAAATAGCTATTTTAGGGCCTATACCTGGGATAGCAATTATTTGTTTAAAAAAAATTAATAAGTTAATATCTGTAAAACCATATAAATAACGTATATTTTCTTTAATATATAGATAAGTAAATAATTTTATTTTTTGATTTATTTTGAATAAATAAGGGTTGTAAAAACCTATTTCGTAACCTATACCATTATTTTCAATAATTATACTATTATTATTTATTAACTTAACTAAACCTGTAATATAGTAATACATATTTTTAGTAATTATTGGCTCCTTTTTATCATTTTATTAATTATTATTTAAAAATAATGATTAAATTTTAAAATAATTTAAATTTTCTAAATTGGTTTAAAGTGTTAATTTTTTATTTAAGTATTTATTATTTTCAGATTTTTTGAAATGCTTATAATTAGAATGATATATATTTTACTATATTTTATTATGATTATTAAATATAATTATATTTAGATTATATTATGATATTTAATAAATTCATTTCTTGTTCTATTTTAAATGATATTAGTTATATAAAAAAACTATATTAAAAATAATTTTATTGTATTTAGTATAAATTATTTTTATTAATTAGATTTTAATTTTTTAAATACATTACTTATTAAGATATTTTTGTTCTATAATATTTGATAGATTATAATTATTTTTTATTTTTTTGTGATTATTTATTGATATTTATAATTGAAATGATGAAATATTTCATTGACAGTAATTATTTTTTATTTTATAATTACTTGAATTAGTATTTTTTTTTAAAAATATTTTTTAATTAAATTGCGTTTGGAGTTAGAAAAATGTCAGTTAAAATTCGTTTACAACTTTTTGGTTCTCGTCACAAACCTTTTTATCGTGTGGTAGCCATCGACGCTCATAACAAAAGGAATGGTAAATTTTTAGAAATTTTAGGAAATTACGATCCTTTAAAAGGAGTAATTAATTTAAATTTAGATAAAATTAATTATTGGTTATCTTTGGGTGGTCAACCTACTACTACTGTTAAAAATTTGTGCAAAAAATTTAAAAAAACTCAAATTAGTTAATTTTAGAGGTTTTGTTAGAAAAATATAGAATAATTCAAGATAAAAAGTTTCAATACGAAATTTGTTTTTGTTTTTGAATAAGAAAGATTATTTAATAAAACACATGCAAATAGATGTTATAACTATTTTTCCGAGTTTCTTTGATTATTTCTTAGATCATTCTATTATTAAAAGAGCTCAAGAAAAAAATAAAGTTATTGTTAATATACATGATTTAAGGAAATATAGTCATAATAAGCATTTTAAAATAGATGATAAGCCGTATAGTGGCGATGCGGGTATGTTATTATCATTCCCGCCTTTATATGATTGCTTAGCGAAAATTAAAAAAAATATTAGAATTAAGAATAAAGTTATTTTATTATCTCCTCAAGGACATTTATTAACTCAATCAAAAGTTAATCAATATGTAAATCATTTTGAACAATTAGTAATTATTTGTGGTAATTATGAAGGTGTCGATGCTAGAATTTTAAATTTTATAGATGAAGAATTATCCATTGGAGATTATGTTTTAACTGGTGGCGAAATCGCTTCTTTAGTTTTTATAGATGTTTTAATTAGATTAATACCAGGAGTTATTAATGAAGTTTCTTATTTATCTGATTCACATCAAAAAGGTTTATTAAAATATCCTCAATACACTAGGCCTTTCGAGTATAAAAATTATAAAGTACCTTCAATTCTTTTATCTGGAGATCACCAAAAAATTTATAAATGGCGTTTAAAAGAAAGTTTAAGAAACACTTTTAAAAAAAGACCAGATTTATTAAAAAACATTGATTTAGATGAGTCTTATCAAGCAATATTAGAAGAGATTAAAAAAGAAGATGAATTATAAGATATTTATTTTTTTTGATTATATCTAAATTATAAAAATTTTTATTAAAGAAACGGAAACATTAAGTTATGAAATTAAAAGGTCAAAGTTTAGTCAGATCTATAGAAAATCCAAGTTTTAAAAAAATACCTTTTTTTAAAGTTGGTGATACTGTTAGAATGTTAATTAGACAATCTAATAACGATAGTAAACGTGTTCAAAATTTTTCTGGATTAGTTATTAAACGTCAAGGTAGTGGTATATCTGCAACTTTTACTGTACGTGCTATTAGATTTGGTGTAGGTGTAGAACGTACTTTTCCTATTTATTCATCTTTTTTAGAAAATTTAGAAGTTCTTAGTTCGGGTATAGTTCGACGTGCTAAATTATATTATATTCGCCATTTATCATCAAAAGCTGCTAGAATTAAAACTAAACATAAATAAAATTAAATTTAATTAAATTTAAAAATTTTTATTTTATGTAATAATGTGGATTTTGTTTGGATATTGGTTTTTTATATATTGTTAAAAAAATTAAATTAAAATTTGGAGATAAAAATGTCTTTGTTTGAAGAGTTAAAATGGCGTAATTTGATAAAAGATTGTAGTAATGAATTGGATTTGATTCATAAATTAAATTATGATACTATTAACTTTTATTGTGGTTTTGATCCTACAGCTATTTCTTTAACCATAGGACATTTAGTTCAAATAAATACTATCTTGTTATTATATAATAAAGGTCATACACCTTTTATTTTAATTGGTCAAGCTACTAGTTTAGTTGGTGATCCTAAAGAAACTAAAGAGAGAAATTTATTAATACCACAAGAAGTTGTTAAAAATACTCAAGATATCACTATGCAATTAAAAAGTTTATTACCTCAGCAAAGAGTATATTTTGTTAATAATTATGATTGGCTGTCCCAAATTAATTTGTTAGATTTTTTGCGTCAATATGGTAAATTGTTTAATATAAAATATATTTTATCTAAGAAAATTATAGCCGAAAGATTAAATAATGAAAGTGTTGGTATTTCTTATACTGAATTTTCTTACAATTTATTACAAGCTTTAGATTTTTATCAGTTATATTTAAAATATAATATAATATTACAAGTCGGTGGTTCAGATCAATGGGGAAACATTACAAGTGGTTTAGAATTGATTAGAAAATTAATTAATCCTATTCAGTATAAGCCTTTAGGTATGAGTATTCCTTTATTACTAAATGATCAAGGCGTTAAAATTGGTAAAAGTGAAAAAAGTAATATATGGTTAAATTCAGAATTAACTAGCCCTTATGAAATGTATCAATATTTTTTAAATTTACCTGATAGTCGTGTAATTTTATTTTTAAAACAAATGACTTTAATTACGTTAGATCGCATTAATTATTTAGCATCAGAATTGAAATTGAATCCTCAAAAAAGATTAGCTCAAAAAGAATTATCTAGATATGTAGTCTCGTTAGTTCATGGTAAATCGGTTTCTAAAGATTGTGAAAAAGTTAGTTACCTTTTATTTAGTAAAAAAAGATCAGATTTAGTGGAATCAGACTTAAAATTTTTAAAAAAATATTTATTTTGTGTATCTGTTAATGGTGATATTACTCTATTAGATGCTTTACTGAAAGGTAAAATAGCTTTTTCCAAAAAAGAAGCTAGATTATTATTATTATCTCGAAGTATTAAAATTTTCCCTAATTTCGAAGATATTAATGATTCTTTGCATTTAACTCCTTTAGTAGCTTTATTTCGAAAATATATTTTAGTGACTAAAAAGAATAAATTTAATATTTTAATATATTTTTCTTAAATCCTGTTAATATTCATTTATTTAATTAATATTAAATCTTAACAATAAAGAATATGAGTAAGTATTATGGTTAATTATTTATTATATCGTCAATTAATTATAACGCATTCACAAAAACCTTGTAATTATGGTTTATTGCCTGTAAAATTTTTTAATCATTGTCTTAGTGAAAAGAAACATAATTTATTATGTGGTGACGAAGTAATATTGCAAATTTTTTTTAATTCTAAAGTTATAAATACAATTCGTCACGAAACTAAAGGTTGTTCTATAATATGTGCTTCGTCATCTTTAATGTCGATTTATTTATCTAATAAAACATTTATACAAAGTTTAAAAGTTATTAATAATTTTATTAATATGTTGAAAAATAAACTTTTTGATATTAATGTTTTAGAAAAAGATTTGTTGTTATTTCAAACAATTTCAAATTTTCCTAATAAATTTAATTGTGCTAGCATTCCTTGGTTGTTAGCTTTAAATCTAATTAAAAATCATTTGGATAAAATTAAATTAAGTTAAAATTATATTTGTTTGATTTAATATTTTCGAGATTTTATTTAAAGTGAGTTTTAATTTTTTATGATTTTATCATCTAATAATCCTATTTTCAAGAAAATGATTAAGTTATCTTTTAAAAAATATCGATATTTATACCAAGAATTCATTGTATTTGGTAATCATTTAGTTCAAGAAGCTTTAAAAAAAGGAATAGTATTGCATTTATATACTATTAATCCTGAAAAAGAAGCAGGTTTGTTTATTAAAAAATCTTTAATGAAAACCTTAAATAATAATCATATTTTATATTCTCAAGTGGCTATTTGTAAAATGTTAAAATCTTCTGGATTTAGCGATAAAATACTTATTTTAGATAATATTCAAGATCCTTCTAACGCTGGACTTTTATTAAGAAGTGCTTGTGCTTTTGGTTTTAAAAATATTTTTTTTAGCAATAATAGCGTAGATATTTATAATGAAAAAACTATTCAAGTTAGTCAAGGAGCGATTTTTAATTTAAATTTTTCTCGGGGCGATTTAGCAAATTTTTTGTCATTTTTGAAAAAAAATGATTATTTTGTTATAGGAACTTGCGGGCGAGAAAATAATTTTTTATCGAATAATTTAATCAATATTTGTTCAAAATATCATAAAATCGCTGTTATATTAGGAAATGAAGGTCAAGGAATTTCGGTTATTTCTCGTCAAAAATCAGATTATTTGATAGCTATTCCTACTACTAATTTAGTAGAAAGTTTAAATGTAGCTGTAGCTGGTAGTATTATTATGTTTTATATATGGGTGTCAAATGAGTCATAAATATCGTGTGATTTAATCAATCACCAGTGCTGATTATTGAAGGGATAAGAACGGTTCTTTAAAGGAGGAAACAATAAAGAACTACAACAGTTCTTAAAAGCGGATTGCGATGAAGTAGATTATCCATCACTGAATGTTTCGATGGATATATTTTCTGAAAAAAAAGAAAAAAAGGGGGGGTTCTAATAAGCTAAGAAGATGTAATTTTATAATCTGTTTTGCAAATAATTATAAGTTGAGCATTAATGTTGATATTTTAGAGTAATTTGGATAATCCAATATCTTTAAAAGTATTGTTATTATAATTAATCAATAATGAAATAAAAGTTATTATGCTTAAGGATGAAATGACTTTTTAATAGTAGAAGGAGTAAAACTTAATTTTTAATGTTGATATTTTAGAGTAATTTGGATAATCCAATATCTTTAAAAGTATTGTTATTATAATTAATCAATAATGAAATAAAAGTTATTATGCTTAAGGATGAAATGACTTTTTAATAGTAGAAGGAGTAAAACTTAATTTGGAATAATTAAGTTGCCTTTTGAGAATTAAAGTTAACGATCTTTATAGGACAAAATAAGTTAGTCGTTTATTGTTTTTGAGGAAGTAGTTAGTGGTACATATACCAACAACTGTTTCCGAAAAAATTGTTGTTTAAAAACCAAAGTATTACATCAAAACTAAAACGCGGAACAGAATAACTTGGCTATTACTTGATCAAGTGTTTAATCATATCATGGCTAATAAAGATTGCGGCACAGAAGGTATTGACAGATAAATCAATAGTAGTATCTAAATAAAAAATGAACAATATTGTCGCTAATACGCTTACAACAACCATTATTCACCTTAACCAGTTAAGTGAATTCTGATTTCTAAAGATTCAGGTAAAAAACAATCTTTAAAAAATTATCATTATCAAAAGACAGATTAATTTCAAAAACCATTAAATAAATATTAATTTCTTAAAAATTTCCTAAAAAGAAAGATAAAGATTGATAACTAATTAGTGGCCACATCAAATTATTTTCCGAAAGAGGGTAAATTATGGTAAGATGGATTCTGGAAAAATTACTTGTTCGGTTTTAGAGGGAGGGATGTTTGTAATAATAGCTATCAGAGAAAGGCAAATCCTGATATTAAAATGTAAAATAATATTCATCATATATCAGATATTAAAAAATAATTTTTGGTTGAGTTTTTTGTATTATTGATTAATTTATTATTAATTTATTTTTTTAAATTTTCATTAAATTTTTGATTTTTAATCATAATAATTTCGTCTTTATAAATAGGTTTTTTGTTTACAAAAGGTGTCTCTAAAATTTTGGGAATATTTTCGAATAACGGATGATATATAATTTTTATTAAAGTTTCGAAGCCTATTTTGCCGTATCCAATGTTTTCGTGACGATCTTTTTTACTTCCTAAACAATTTTTAGAATCATTAATATGTATAACAGATAAATATTTTAAATTAATAATTTTATCAAATTTTTGTATTGTATTTTCGAATTTATTTTTAATATCATAACCAGCATCAAATACATGACAAGTATCAAAACAAATAGAAATTCGTGTTTTATCTTCTATTAAATCAATAATATTTTTTAATTCTTCAAACTTAGATCCGATTTCATTACCTTTTCCTGCCATAGTTTCTAATGCTATTTTAGTTTTTAAATTAGGAGTATTGCGGAAAATTTTATTAATTCCTTGAGCGATCCAGTAAATAGCTTCTGATTTATTTTTGTGTAAATTATTACCTGGATGAAGTACCATTTGAGGAATTTTCATTTGAGAAAATCTATTTAATTCTTGTGTTAGGAATTTAATAGAGAATTCTCTTTTTTCCAAAGATGGGTTAGATAAATTAATAATATACGGAGCGTGACCTACTAAAGAATTAATATTAATGTTATTTTTTTTCATTTTTGATAAAGTTTGGTTAATATCATCTTTTTCAATAATATTTCTTCGAGTACTTTGAGGAGGGCCTGAGTATAACATAAAAGTATTCGAATTAAAAGATAAAGCTTGTTCTAAAGCTCCTAAATACATTTTAGGTTTTTTAAATGATACGTGGCTACCTATTATTAACATGATATGATATTATGTTTTTACCTTTCTGTTGTAATTATATTTTTGATCGTTTGATATTTTATTTATATCTAGATTAATTAATTAAAGAGTATTTATTTTTAGTAAATTTAATTGGTTTAAATGAAATATTTAATTTTTTTTGGATTTTTTTTATTGATGCTTCATCTTTTTCTGTCATTAATATGATTATATCTCCTTGTTTTTCCATTCTACCTGTTCTACCGCTGCGGTGTTGAAAAAAATCTAAGTTTTTATGTGGTAAATCATAGTGTATTACTAAATCGATATCTAAATCTAAACCTCTTGCCATAATATCGCTAGCTATAATATATTGAAATTTTGCTTTTTTAATATCATTTATGTATTGTTTACGTTTTTTATTATTTAATATTGAAGAAAAACAAATAACCTTTAAATTATTTTTTAGCATAGCTTCATAAATTTTATTTTGTTCTTTAATATTTGAAACAAAAATAATTGAAATATAAGGGTTAATATTTTGTGTTAAATGTATTAGAGTTTTTAATTTTTCTTCTGTTGTAGTTACTAGATTGTAATAATTTAGTTTTAATTTATGTTCTTTTGTAGTATCTAAAAATAGATTTTTACCAAAATATTTATCTATAAAAGGTTTTAATTTTTCAGTAATAGAAGCTGATATTATTAAAATTTTAGGATTACATCGAGTTAATATTGCATCTAATAATGACAAAGAATCTTTTTCAAATAACATATCCGCTTCTTCTAAAACTAAAAAAGAAATTTTATGAATTTTTAGTAATTTTTGATTAATAACATATTCATTTAGTTTGTTTAAAGTTGTTATTAATAAAGGGGGTTGTTTTTTTTTAAATTGGTCAGATATTTTTTGTTTATTTATACCACCATATAAAATTTTAATATTGGCTATTTTAGGTTCAATTTTTTTTAACATATTTAATATTTGCCAAGCTAGTTCGTTAGTAGGACTTATTATGATGGCTTGTGTTGTGTTATTTTGCCAATTTATTTTGGATAATATAGGCAATAAATAAGCATGAGTTTTTCCGGTTCCCGTAGGGGCTACACATACTAAATGACAAGGCTTTTCAAAATTATTAAACATTTGTTTTTGAATAGGAGTTATTTTATTAAAATTTAGTTGTTTTAATTTTTGTTTTATATATTGTTTCAATTGAATAAGATTCCTTTTTAAAATTTGTATTAATATTTTCGGATAAGTTAATTTTAATATATGTTAAAATATTATTATCCGTTATTAATATATGTATGCATTAAAAGCTCTATTTAGAGAGGTTATATTTTTTTATTTATAATTAATAAGAAATTGATTTATCTTTTTGTTAAAAAGATTTTATTTTTTTAACTATTTTTATTAAATAAAAAAATAATTTAAGAGGTTAATAATTTTTATGATTCGCATTAATAAAAATAAAAAAGCTGATTCTTTAAATAAAAAAAAATGTAATGATCAAATAAAACTATCGCGAAGAACTAATAAATATAAAAATTTATTATATAAATTTAAAAAAATCGGTAATTTAAATAATATTATGTCTTTTTTGATTATATTTATTATATTTGTTACAATTGTCGTTATTCCTATAGGTTATTTTATTTATTTAAGTTTGCAAAAATAAATTATATAAATAATATAAAAAAATATACAAATATATTGTATTAAGTGTTTTTTAAATAAAAACAATTAATATTTATCGGAGTAAGAGTTACTAATAAATAAAAATCCATCAGAAAAAAATATTTTTTCCGACGGTTTTTTACTTTAATATTTTTTCTTTGATATTTTTTAATCTGTAATGTCTTTATTTAAATCTTTAATTGATTTTTTAAAATTATTTATTAATTTAATGTTTTTAATTTTAGGATTATTATATTTTGTAATTATTTTTGATTAAAAATATTTTTAAAATTTGTTTCTACTTGTTCCCAGTTAATTATATGAAAAAAAGATTCAATATAATCTTGACGACGATTTTGGAAATCTAAATAATAAGCGTGTTCCCAGAGATCTAAACCTAAAATAGGAAAACCTAATTTATGAGTTGTATCTTGATTGGCGGTTATTATTATTTCTGATAAATTTTTATCATTAATAATCCACCATATCCAACCGCTACCAAAAAGATTTAAAGCTTTTTGAGTAAATTGGTTTTTAAAATTATCTAAATTTTGGAAATCACGTTTTATAATATATTTTGTTTCTGGTAACAAAATGTTTTGGTTTGTTGTTTTAGGTTTTAAAATTTTCCAAAAAAAAGAGTGATTAAAGTGCCCACCCCCATTATTACGAACAGATTCACGAATTTCTTGAGGCACTAAAGACAAATTTTGTAATAAATTATCTATATTATCATTTATTGTTGGAAATTGAGCTAAAGATATATTTAATTTATCAATATAAGTTTGATGATGTTTTTGATGATGTATCATCATTGTTTTAGTTGTTATGAAAGGTTCTAATTCGTTATATTGATAATTTAAGTTCGGTAGTTGATATTTAATCATATTTAGATTTTATTACTCCTTAATTTTGAAATTTTTAAATATAATATTTTTTAAGTAATTTAAATCATTATTTATTATAACATTTTTAAAACAAAGATAGTTATTGGTATATTTTAAATTAATTTAAAATATATCGGATATAAAAGATATTTGATTTTGTATATATATTTCTTATTTTATATAAATAATCAATATTATAGATATAAAAATATAATTTGATTTTTATAAATTAAATTATTCAGAAAGAAGTTAAATTCGTTTTATGTTAAAATATAATTTGATTTTTATAAATTAAATTATTCAGAAAGAAGTTAAATTCGTTTTATGTTAAATAAAAATAACTATATAAAAAATACAAGAAGTATTATGAAACAAATAATTTTAGGTTCGAATTTAATTTCAATTTCTTGGGTTTTATTTCAATTAAATAAATATTCTTTTTTAAGTAGAATTAATAAAATTCCTATAGTAAATTCTAATTTATGGTTATTTTGGCATTTACCGTTATTTTTTTTGGGTTTTTTTTTAAATTTTAATTATTTAATTTTATTTTGGTTAGTTTATATCTTTATAGATTGTTTTTTTTATTCAATACCAGGTTATTTAGCTACTTATGAATATTTAAAAAGCCATTATGTTTTTTTTATTAATGATAGATCTTTTTTTCTCATAAGTAATATTATTTTTGGTACTTTTATACCTAATTTATTTTTGTTAATGAGTTTTTTATTAAATTATCGTTACGTTAATAGTAAACGCATTTTTATTTTCGGTTTTTTAATGATTATTTTGCAATCAAGTTCTAGGATTTTTAATGGTTATCTAAATTATTGGGATATTATTAAAATTACTTTTTATCAATATAATTATGTTTATTCTGATAAATTTATTAATATTGTTATTTGTTTTTTTAATATTATTCCTGTTATTTTTAATGTTACAATTAATTGTTTATTTTTTAGTTTATTTTATAAAAAAATTCAAAATATATATTATGAAATTATTTAATAATTGATAGTTAGTAAAAAATTTTCAAAATTATGTTATTTCACGCTATAGTTCTTATTCTGTAATAAATTTGATCATAACGTTTTAATTTCGAAGAGTGATTAATTAAATTGGAAGTATGTTAGTAGTATGAAAGTTGAAATATCTAATAAATAATTAACAGTTAAGCAAAGTCAAAATAAAACTACAAATTTGATTAGCGAATATAAGTGGTAGTAATTTTTAAATATTCTGAAGAAGTATTATGTAAATGATTAAATAAGATTAAACTACTATATTCTATAAAAAAATATTTATATGGATATATTAATATTCATTAATGATTTAATTAATTCTAAAATTTTTCTTATAATTGTGTCTTAATTTTGATTTTTTTCAAAAAGTTTTTGATAATAACGTTAAAATTAAAAAAGTATTAGAACTATAAAAGCAAATGAAATTTAAAATTTTTATTGGATATAATTCTAAAATTTTTTTAATGTTTAGACATTTATTAGACAATTTCTAAAAAAGATTTAATATTAAATTATTAAAAAAATTTAATTTAAAACTCAATTAAATTTATATATCCCCTAATTAAATAATTAAATATATTTTTTATTTATTTTAGTAATTTTTTTAAATAAATTTTTATTAAAATTGTTTTATGTAAAAAAGAATTTTTTAAAATTAAATTATTCATTTTATGGTATCATTAATAATAAAATAATTATTTTTTTAACTATATTGAAACTCTTATTTAAATTAGTAAGTGTATTTCCTGATAGAGAATTATTTTTTCATTTTTGCTTATTATTTTTACTTTTATTTTTGAATTAAGATGGATATAAGTTACACTTTAATTTTCTAAATTTTAAAATTACAAAAACTTTTAATAAATATTTTTTTATTTTTTGAATTTTTTTCTTTAGAAAAAAATATAGTAACTAAATATTTCTTTTAATATTGGAGAATTTCGATTATTACTAGTTAGAATGCGAAAGATTTATTTTATTAAATATTGAAAAAAATTTCAATAAGATTGAAAGGAAAATATAATGATTTCTTCTTTTACGGAGTTAAATTTATTAAATCAAATACAAGAAGCTTTAAAAGAGCTTAATTTTATTAATCCTACCCCTGTTCAGGCTTTGGTTATTCCGAAAATGATTGAAGGTATCGATATTGTGGCTCGTTCTCAAACAGGAACAGGTAAAACTTTTGCTTTTGGTATCCCGATGATTCAAAAAATTGATCATAAAATATCGCAAATTCAATCTTTAGTTTTGTGTCCTACGCGTGAGTTGGCTTTACAAGTGTTTACGGAGATTAATAAATTATTAAAATTTTATTCTGAAATTCGAACTGCTGTTATTTATGGTGGTGAAAAATATTTTAAGCAATTTAGTGCTTTAAGTAAAAAACCTCATATTATTGTAGCTACTCCTGGTAGAATTTTAGATTTATTAAAACAGCAAAAAATAGATTTATCTAAAGTTAAACTTTTAGTTTTAGATGAAGCCGATGAAATGTTGAAGATGGGTTTCCAAGAAGATGTAGAAGATATTTTAAAAACTATTCCTTCGGAAAGACAAACAGCTTTATTTTCTGCAACTATGCCAGATTCCATTAAAAAAATAGCTGCTAAATATCAAAAAAATTCTCAAACTTTAGAAATTTCTAATAAAAATATCGCAGTTAAAAGTATTAAACAATTTTATTTTATTGTTGCGGATGTAAATAAAAATTTAGTTTTAGAACGTTTATTAGATTATCAAAATCCAGATTCTGTTATTATTTTTGCTAATACTAAAAGAAATGTTGATAATATTACTGATTATTTACAAACAAGAAATTTTTTAGTAGATGCTTTGCATGGAGATTTGAAACAAAATCAGAGACAATATGTTCTTAATAATTTTCGTAATAAAAAAATTAAAATTTTAGTAGCTACTGATGTAGCAGCTCGAGGTTTAGATATTTCTGATGTTCAAATGGTAATTAATTATGATTTATCTAATGATTATGAAAGTTATGTTCATAGAATAGGTCGTACTGGTAGAGCTGGAAAATCTGGAGTTTCTTATAGTTTTATTAATATTCGACAAAAAATGAAATTAAAAAACTTAGAATATTATTTAAAAGAAAAATTATTATTAGCTGAAATTCCTAAAGTTGAAGATATTTATCAACAACAAGATCAATTATTTAGGGATAAAGTAATTCAATTGGTAGAAAATTATCAAAACAATAATTTATCAATAGATACTGTTTTAATGGATAATTTATTAGCAAAATATGATCATGAATTAATTATTAAATCTTTATTGAATTATATATCTCCTTGTCGTAAAAAATATGAAAATATTATTGTACGAAATGTTTCTAATTATAATAATGATGATTTTATCAAAAAATCTTATAATAAAAATAACCGTATTAATGGTGATTATGTTAAAAAATATGAACATAATAACATTAATATGACAAAATTGATTATTAATATTGGTAAAAATGATCGTGTTTATAATCCTGCTACTTTTTTGCAAATTTTATATGATAAATTTAATATTTATAGAAAAAATATTGGTTATATTCAACATTTTCCTGATAAAACAGTTTTTGAAATTAATAATAACTTGGTTCAAAGGATTAAATCTAAAAAAGATATTTATTGGGAAAATAAATTAATAATTATTAGTGATAATTTAGATAATTATTCTAATATTTATAACAAACATAAGAGTTAATAAATATTTTAATAAAAAAATATTACAAGTTAAATAAAAAAGTCAAATTGTTATTTCCATAAGGATAGACAATTTGACTTTTTATATTTATAAGAAATAAAATTGTTTTAAATATAGTTTTATTAAATTGTTTTATAAAATTATAAAATTGTAATTTTGTTTAATAATGTATTAATTTTATAAAATATTAAATTAATTAGTTATTATTTTTTTTAAAAAGCGTTTTTTGTTTCAAAAATTGAGTTAAACTTGCTAATAATATATAAATAACACTTATTATAATAAAAGGTGTTATAGTATCATAAGTAATAGCTATATTACGTTGTGCTGTCCATAATAAATTTGGTAACCCAATAATAGAATATAAAGCTGTTTCTTTTAAATTTACTATAAATTGATCCCATATATTTGGTATTTCTCTTTTTAATATTTGTTCTAATATAATGTGTCTAAATACTTGTTTCGAAGTTAAACCGAGAGCATAGGCAGCCTCTATAGGTCCATATTCTAAAAAATTAATTTGTCTAGACATGTTGTTTAAAAAATAAAACGCATTATTAAGTAAAGTTATTGTTAAAGAAATGCAAAAAATCCCCATCAAACCTTTTAAGAAAAATATTTTTTGCATTAATAAATTGTACATTAATACCACTTGAATGGTAATAGGGACAGCTTTTGCAAAATGAATACATAAAACTAATATATAATTAATTGCTTTTTTAATTGGTTTTTTGGAAGATTGACACCATATTTTTAAAGGCAATAATATTAATGCTAATAAGAATCCAATTAAAATAGCATCTATAGCTAGAGTTAATGATATATAAAAACTGTCTTTGTAAGTTTTTATTATATTTATAATTCGGGTTCCTAATTGATTGTTTTGTTTTTTTCGAATGTGATCGTTTTTATAAGTTTGTATAGCTTTTTCGCGTAAATTTTCCATTATATTCGGATTATATGTTTTAATTTCATTAATTTTTTGAGTAATTTCTTGATATAATTTTTGATTTTTGGAATTTATAAAAATACCTAATGGATTTTGTAATTCTGGGTTTGAATTATTGTTTTCGTTATCAATTAACTTTAAGGATTGAAATTTGTTTTGCTCATTTGCTTTTAAAGATGTCATTAAATCTATAACAGGATGTTCAAAAATAAATAAATCTACACGATTATTTTCTACTTCGTTTACACAATTTACTAAATCTTCTTTGGGATTGGATTTATGTAAATTTAATTTATTTAATATTTCTATATCATAAATAGAACTAGCTGTAGTTGTTGCACTAATATAGTCGTGTTTTTTAATTAAAGTTTTTAAATCTTTTAAAGTAATTTCTTTTTTATTTATATAATTTTGGAATTTAAGATTGTCTTTTCGAATTAAAAAACCAATTTTTGATTTATCATATTCGATAGTTTTCATTCTTTTTTTACGTTCTTCGGTAATATTCATGTTACCAATGGCAGCATCAATAGTTCCTTGCTCTACTTCATTTAAAATACCAGGGAAATTTAATGATTTTATTTTTAATTGTTTATTCATTTTTTTTGCTAATTCTTGAAATAAAAAAATATCAGAACCACTTACATATGTGCCTACTTCTGTACGGTAACTATGAGGATTATATGAATCACTGTCAAAACATAAAGGTGGAGAATTACTTACTACACCTAATATAATACTTTCTGAAGATGGTTTTTTAGAATTGCAAATTTGCAATAATTTATAATGCAAAAATAATATTATTATAAAAAAAGTAAAAATTTTTAAGATTTTTCGGATTTTCAATTGAAACATTTAAATATTAGTTCTCTTTCTTATTTTTTTAAATTATTAAAATTTCGGAGATATTGCGCTAATTTTTAAAAAATAAACATTTTTTTTAAAAAAAATTATAATCTTTAACGTTTATTTACAATATTATTTTTTTTCTTGCTCGAAAAAATATTTAATTTTAGGACATTTATTTAATTTAAAAATGTCATTTAAATTTCCTGTTTCTGCAATTTTTCCATTTTCTAATAAATAAATTTTATTGGAAACTTTCTTTGCAAATTGCAATTCATGAGTCACAATAATAAGAGTTATATTATTTTTATATACTAAATTTTTCAATAATTTTAATATTTCTTGAGCAGATTCGGAATCTAAAGCTGAAGTTGGTTCATCAAGTAAAATAATTTTCGGTTCCATACATAAAGTTCTGGCTATAGCTACTCTTTGTTTTTGTCCTCCGGAAAGTTTTTGAACATTATCGTAAGCAAATTTTTCCATTCCTACTTCTTTTAATTTTTTTAAAGCTTTACGAGAAGATTCTGTATAATTCATTTTTAATACACATCTTAATGCTAGACAACAATTTTCTAAAACAGTTTTTTCCGAAAACAAATTAAAATTTTGAAAAACCATTCCTATTTGTATTCTTAAATCGGTTAGGGAAGTACTTGAATCTAGAAGATTAGAATTATTAAAAAAAATTTTTCCTGAATCTGGTTTAGTTAATAAATTTAAGCATCTTAATAAAGTTGATTTGCCGGAACCAGAACGACCGATAATAGAAACTATTTCTTTTGGTTTTATTTGTAGATTAATGTTATTTAAAATTATTTCTTTGTTAAAAGATCTTTTTAAGTTTTTAACTTCTATTATATAGCTCATTATAATTTTTATGCTCCTTTTTGGATTATAAAATTTAATTTTTATAAAAAAATTGTTAATATTTTTAGATTTTTATAATAATTTTTAATTTAATTTGAGTTTTAATTTTTAAAATTTTATAAAAAAAAATGACGTTTGTCAAATTTTTAATAAAATAAAATATTTTTTTTATTTTATTAAAATAAAAATTTTTTTGAATAAAATTCTTTGTGGTATTATAGTAAAGGTATAATTTTTTAGTTTACTACTAATTTTTGAAATTTTTGCATTGATATAGAATTTTTTAATTGATATTTTGGTTATTTTTTATTAAATTTCGATTAATTTTTTGATTTTTTTAAAAACTTTTTATTTCTTTATTAAAGTATTAAAGAATATAAAATTATGATAAAAACATAACATTAAATTAGTATAAAGATAAAAAACTTTATAATAAAATTAATTAATGTATAAATTAATTAATAATAATTTAATAATAAAGAAAATAGGTATTTAAATTATGAATAAAAAAAATATTAGCAAGAGAAAAATCTTTTTATTATCCATTTTAATTGCTTCTATTTTATTTTTTATTATTTTCGTTTTTATGGGTAATATTTTAATTGCAATAGGGCAACAACACGATGAAATTTGTTCAAATGTTAGCAGTTCTTTGGAAAATAATTTAGAATCAGGGCAAAAAGATTTGATTTCAAATATTACAAATTATGCTGAAAAAAGTATTAATGATATTAAAGATCATGTTAAAAATAAGGTAGATCAAATAAGTATAAAATTTAATGAATCTATTGATGATTTAAAAGAAAATGTTGAAGAACATATTAAAAATAAAGTAGATCAAATAAGTATAAAATTTAATGAATCTATTGATAATTTAAAAGAAAATGTTGAATTTAAGTTTGAAGGTTTTGAACAACATATTTATAATAATTTTAACTTAGATAGTTTTTTGCAAATTATTAAATTGAAATTAGATAGGATTTGTCAATCCATTAAAACAACTTTATTAAATTTGTTTTCTTATCCATCTGATTATTCAATCAATAATGATTACAATTCTAATACAAAGATAGAAGAAATTGAAAAAGAAATTGACATAGAAAATTTTATTAAAATTGAAATAAAGTAGATCAAATAAGTATAAAATTTAATGAATCTATTGATAATTTAAAAGAAAATGTTGAATTTAAGTTTGAAGGTTTTGAACAACATATTTATAATAATTTTAACTTAGATAGTTTTTTGCAAATTATTAAATTGAAATTAGATAGGATTTGTCAATCCATTAAAACAACTTTATTAAATTTGTTTTCTTATCCATCTGATTATTCAATCAATAATGATTACAATTCTAATACAAAGATAGAAGGAAATTGAAAAAGAAATTGACATAGAAAATTTTATTAAAATTGATTAATATTTATTTGTAATATTAATATTTATGATCAGTAAATAAATTAGAATCAATTTATTAATTTTTTAAAGTAATAGATTTTGAAATCTATAATTCTTTATAAAATAAAATTATAATTGATTTGCTTGATATAAGCGTAATTATATTATTTATTTGTTTTTATATGCTGGAATATTTGAATATTTTTTGAAATTATATATAAACAGTTATCCGATGTTTTGGAATTTGCTGATTTGATTTTTTTGGAGGTTATTTTTAGGGAATTATATAAAATATTGATTGTTAGTTATATTTCATTTTTTGATTTATTTTTTAAATGTATTTTTTAATATAGATGTGATTATTTTTTAACAAAATAATCGCTTTTTTATTTAAATTGTTTTATTTTAATATTTATAAATATAAATATATTTTTATTATTAAATTTTTTTATATCTGTTTATTTTTCTAAAATTAGTTTATAATATTAAATGTAGTAATTCTTTAATTAAAAACTTTTAATTAAGGAGTATAAATTGCTACAAAGTTTTGACATTTGTTTTTTATTAGAAATGAGTGTAAAAATGTTTTTATTTATTTATTAAATTTTGATTTTTAATTGAATTTAATAAATATTTGATTTTGAAATTTGAATTTGAACATTGAAGAAAATTATAAAAAAATTATATTTTATTAAACATTAATTTTAAATTATTTTAGCTTTTAATAAAAAAAGATAATATTGACTAATAATGTATCAATATTTTGATTTAAAATTTGTTGTAATTAATTATTAAAGAAGGAAAAGAAAAATATAAATACTGTAAAAAAACAATTTATTTCATTAAAAAATATTAAAATTTTATCTGTTATTTCATTATTATTAATGATTATAGGAGTGATGACATTTATTTTTTTTAATCATTCAGAATCATCATTTATGTCCTTTGGTTCTAAAGAAAATTTAACATCAGGGACAATTTTTCCTGAAGATCCTAAATCAACAATAAACAATGATTCATTAATGTTGCCGGAAGAGAATGATAATGATTTGAATTTGCCATTTTCATCTATAAACGATAATAATATTAGTGGTTTAGAATTAAAAGATGAAGAAAATGCGAGTGTTTCGAGTAGAAAATCTTCATTATCATCAGATATTAGTAGTTCTATAAATGAAATGCAATCTAATATAGCTGAAATCGAATCGAAAACTAAATCTAATTTTAAATTTAGTTCTTTATTTAAACCATTTCGTAATATTAAGAAAAATTTAAAAAAACTAAAAAAAATTAATTCTACAAATACTCTTTTAGATTATAATTGTGATTTAGAACCGGAGTATGCTACTATTCAAGAAAATAACACTTTAGAAAACAATAAAAACTGTTCTGCTGTTGAATTTTGTAAATTAATCGAATCTCCAGGAGTTATTGCTTATAATAATAAATAAGTTTATGTTAATAAGTTAATTTAAATAAGTAATTATTTTAGGAGTTTTTAATTTTAATATATTAAAAAATAAAATTTAACATTAATTTTGGAGGTCTTAGAAAAATCAATATTTTTTATTATTTACAAAGTTTTTAATTAATTCTATTAAATAAGATTAATATTTTTCAATTAAGTTAATATAAATTAGTTTGTTTACATTAAATTTAAGTCTTTTATTGTATTAATTTTTTAAATTATATTTTTATTTTAAAAAAAGATCTTGCAAAAAAGATCTTTTTTATTTATTTTTGTTTTTTTGAGATTTTTTATAAATATTTGAATTTATTCAATATAATTGTTAAATTATTTTTTAATATTTATTAATTTAATTTGGGCTATATTTGTTAGAAAGATATTGGTCGAAATAGGTTTAATATGAAAATTAAAAAAAATTATTTATTTTTTTTTGTTTTTTTTTGTTTTTTTAAAATTTTAATTTTTTTATTTTGGTCTAATATTATAATTAAAAGTAAAAATATTAATTTATCTAATTTTTCTTTACTTAATTCAAAATTTTCACAAGAACAAGATATTAATTTTGATAACGAATTGAAAAAAATTGAAATTAATGAATTTAAAGCTTTATTAAAAATTAAAAACTCTTTTCCTCAATATTTCCAGGAATCAAATAAGGATAAAGTAAATTTTTTATTAAATCAAGTTTTAATATTGATTTTAGGTGAAATTAAAAATCATAATTATCAGTTGAATAACAAAGAGTCAAGTTTTGATTTTACAAAGTATTTATCTATGTTAGATAAATACGATTTATTTAATGGATTTAATGATAAAATAGAAGAAATAGTTTTCGATCCGGATAAATATATTTTTGTTTTTCCGGGTAATTCTATTGAATTTCAAAATTATGATAAATATTTGATGTATAAAGAAAGTTCTTTTAAATTCGATAACAAAGGTGTTTTTTGGCGTAATTGGTTCCCTAAAAATTTTTTGTTTATATCTAAAAATTATTTAGATACTGTTTTAAAATTAAGTACAGATATTTGGGATTCAAAAAATAATCAAAATACACAATCATTTATAAATGAATTAAATTTATTGCAAAAAAAACATATTTTATTGTCTAAAGCGGATACAGATTTTCATTTCATTAAACATAAAATAAAAAAAATAAACGGTTCGTCAAATAAAGAAAGAGCTATGATTGATTCTTTGCAACAAACTATTGAAACCAAAGAACGTCAATATCGTCAACAAGTGGATTTATCTGAACAGGAACGTTCACAGTTAAAATTAGAAATTGATCAATTAAAAAAAGATTTAATAACCAGCAAA
>JAUZIB010000001.1:0-31973 GCA_032887715.1 Candidatus Phytoplasma australasiaticum | reverse complement strand
TCGATATCAAAAAGATTTAGAGAAAGCACATCAAGATTTGGAAAAAACTTCTGAATCATTGGAAACTATTAAAGCCGAATTACAACAAGATCATCAATCTAGCGAAAACACAATTAATACACTTCAAGCCGAATTAAGCCGTTTACAAGAGCAACGCGATCAATTAAGGGGAAATTTGGACAGAGTTACAAGTAGTAACGCAGATTTAAAACGTAAAAATGAAACATTAACAATACAATTAACCTCTTTACGAGAGGAAGTTGATGCGTTACAAGAACGTCTTGCACAACAACGTCAAACTATTGATCGTCTCAATACATTAGTGTCAGAAACTCATGATGCTCAAAACGATTTATTCCAAAATATTGCTTCTTTGCAACAAACTATTGAAACCAAAGAACGTCAATATCGTCAACAAGTGGATTTATCTGAACAGGAACGTTCACAGTTAAAATTAGAAATTGATCAATTAAAAAAAGATTTAATAACCAGCAAAGATATGATTACTCGATATCAAAAAGATTTAGAGAAAGCACATCAAGATTTGGAAAAAACTTCTGAATCATTGGAAACTATTAAAGCCGAATTACAACAAGATCATCAATCTAGCGAAAACACAATTAATACACTTCAAACCGAATTAAGCCGTTTACAAGAGCAACGCGATCAATTAAGGGGAAATTTGGACAGGGTTAAACGTGATAACGCAGATTTAAACCAAAAATTAGATAATAACTTGAATACCTTTGAACGCGTTTTAAAAAGTATGGAGACCGTTACATCTTCATTGTTAAATTTTTTAGATAAAAAAGATTCTGAAAATATCAAAAATACATCTTTAAATATTGATGCTCAAAGATTTTTTAAAGATACTGCTCAAATGCCTTTATTTAGTCAATTGATTGGTATGACCAAAGAAAAAGAACAATTGCAAGATTATTTGGATTATCTTAAGAATACTAATAAATATTTTACCATGGGCATGAAAAAGCCTCCTAAAGGTATTATTTTATATGGCCCTCCAGGTACAGGTAAAACTTATTTAGCTGAAGCATTTGCTCGAGAATCAGGTTTATCTGTTTTTACTTTATCATCTTCGGATTTTTCAAAAACTTATGTAGGTGAAGCTCCAAGATTAATAGAAAATCTTTTTATGGAAGCTCGTAAAAAATTTCCAAGTATTATTTTAATAGATGAATGTGAAAGTGTTTTTCGTTCTCGCTCTAGCAATTCTTTGACTACTGATCATGGTAACATTGTAGCTGCTTTTTTATCTTATTTAGAAGGTGTTCACGAAGATAAAGAAAAACCTGTGTTTATCGTTGCTATGACAAATATATTAGAAGAAATAGATTCAGCTATTTTAAGTCGTTTCGATAAACGTATTAAAGTTGATTTATGGGATTTACCTTCTATTCAGGAATTTTTAAAATTAAAAGCTAAAGATTATAAATTAGATTTAATGGCTTATGATTATTTGATAAATGATATTCCTAAAATTATATTTAAATTTGATTATGATGAATTAAAAACTCCTCGGGGTTTAATTAGTTTATTAAATCAAGCTGTTACTATCTCTCAAAGATCAAATCATCAACATCCTTATATAAAATTAATTGATTTATGGTTATCTTTAGATTTAAAACTAGGAATTAATCAAGTTAATCAGGGACAAGTTAATTGGGAAAATCATCAACATCAAGCTAACAATTGGAAAGATTTAGCTTTTATTAAAGAATACAACGGTATTCCTATTAAGCAACTTTTTAAAGACAACGATTTTGAACCAATAGAATTAGAATATTATCAATTAATTAAAAATAATAGTCAAGAAAATAAAAAACCTGTTTATGTTTCTTTAAAAAATGGTGTAGGTTATTTTTATGATATTCATTTGAATAATATGTGGCCTGAACATTTATTAGGTTTTTATTTAGATATAACTGATAATTTGAGTTTTTCTAATAATTTACCAAATTTAAAAATTTCTAATCCAGAAGAACTTTTAAGGTTATATATTACAAATGATAAATATAAGGTTAATTGTATATATTTTGTTTGGGATTTATTAAAACAAAAAGAAATTATTTCTTTATTGTCTGAAGAATGGGAAAATTTTATTAAAAAATATCCGTTTTTAAGAAAACAAAAGAATAATATGATAAAAGAAGTTAATCCCCGAATTAATTCTTTAAATAATTTGGCATTACATGAATTATGTAATGATTGGTTAAAACAATTTAAAGATAAATGGATTAATGAGATAATTTCTAAAATAAAATTATCTCAGAAAACGATTAAGGATTTGTTGAATTTAGATATTGTTAACTTAATTGAAGAAGAAATTGATGTATGTTGGAAAGATTCTAATATTTCTCGAGAAACTTGTTTAGAACAGATTATTATACAATTAAATAAAAATCTTTATAATCGACTTAAAAACTTGATTAATGATAAAATAACTGAAATAATTAATCAAATGAGTTTAAATCAAAAAATATTTTCTCAAATTCAAATTGAACAAATTAAAGAATATTTAAAAAAAACAACTATTCAAGAATTTGATCAAGAATTATATTCATTAATTCGAAACAATATTTTATCTGAAGAAATTTTAAATAAAATATTTATTAATCAAGAAAAATATTTTCATCAACAAGATAGTTTATATTATAAACTTTGGGAAGAAAAAATATATCAACATTTAGATCTTTCTGTTCCTATTTTCGAAAAATCTAAATTGAAAAAAAATTTAATAAATCAATTAATTAAAAATTATTTTCAACAAAATTTAGAATTGGATAATATTATTGATAATTTAAAAAAATCAATCGAAATTTATCAACAACAATTTGAAACAAAATTAGAAAAAAAAATTAATCAAATTGTGAATCAATATTTTTTATCTAATTATGTTAATGATTATCCTGATCTTAATACTATTAACTTAATTAATAAACGAGTTAGTTTATGGATTAATCATAATTTAAAATTAGATGAAACAATTACATCAGAAGAAGAAATTGAAAATATGGTATTTGATTTTTTACAAAAATATTCAAAAAATATAATTAATACTCAACAAGGTTGGCAATTTTGGTTAGAACGTAATTTTATTAAAATAATTATTTTTATTATTTTATTTTATTTTATTTATTCTTTGTTGCGTTTTAATAATATAAAAAAATAAATTTCAAATTAATCAATTTTTTTAATTTTCCGTTTTTTTAAACGGAGAATTATTGTTGATAATTTTAAAAAAAATAAGATTTTTTTTATTTATTGCTTTATATTTGTTATAATCTATTGCGTATTATTTTTTTTAAAATAAAAATTAATAAATTTTTTTGGAGCAGTACTCAAGCGGCTATAAGAGGCATCTCTGCTAAGGATGTAGTTCAAGAAATTGATGCAAGGGTTCGAATCCCTTCTGCTCCGCCATTTTTATTTTTAAGATAATGAAAATTTAAAAAATTTTAAAGTAAAAAAAACACTCTCTAAATTGTTTATATACAATAGGAGAGTGTTTTTTATTTTTTTTAATGATGAATTTAAATATTTATAAATGATTTTTATGTTGAGGTTTTTTGTTAAATTGATAAATTATAATTAAAAATGTTATTGTTATTATAACACACAATAAGTAAAATAATTTGGTTGCTAATGAAGAGTTATTATCTGATGAAATCTTAAAATTATTATTATTAGTAGTATTATTAGTATTATTAGTGTTAGTATTAGAATTATTATCAGTATTTAGAACTTGATCAATTTCAGTTTTTAAATCTATTAATTTTGTTAAATCTTCCCCAAGAGTTTCTGCTAAGATGCTATTTAATGATAGTCCTCTTATACTTGTAGTTGCATCAATTATTTTTGTGGTTATAAGTTGTTCTTGCACAGGTTTAGATAATGTTTCTATTGCTGTTTCTAGTTCTTCAATTTCGATTTTTAGATTGTTTAAATTCTTGTGAAACGCTTGATTCTTGGCATCTTGAATTAACTGTTCTAGATTGGTCTTTTTGTTTTGGAAATTATCATATATATCTTTAAATTTTGTTAAATTATCTGTTAATAAATTCATAGTTATTTCTTCTGGTACTGTATTTTGTAAGTATGATATAGTTTCAATTAAATTTTCAATTATCTTTAAATATTCCTCGATTGAATCATCTAATGGTTTTAATGTTGTTTTTAATGAAGTTTTATCTTCGTCTTCTGAAATATTATCTATCGTATTATGAATTTGATTAATTTTGTTTTTGACGTCAGATATTTTATTATCTTTTTGATCAAATAATTTTACTTTTAGTTGTTGAAATTGTTGATTAGTATTGAAAAACATACATATACCTTGTTTGATTTGATCATATTCATTTATTAAATCGTTGCATTTTGACAATAATGATGAATTTTTTTCTATTTCTGGATTATTTTTAATTTCTTTTAAATATTTTAATATATCTTCTGCATTATCTTCTGCAATTGTTGTTTTTTGTTCGTCATTAGCTTTTAATAAAAATTTTGAATTTAAAGTTACATAATTAAAAGTAAATAATATTAAAATTAGGAAAATATTTAATGAATTTTTAATGTTAAAAAATTTTTTTATATTGTTTATTTCTTTATGCATATATATAAAATTTTATCCTTTCATTCGTAAGATTAAAAAAATGAAAAAATCATAATAAATTGTTGATATTTTAATCTTATACAAGATTAATTCTAACATATTTTTTTTTTTAAGATAATGTTTTATAAAAATTTTATTATTAATTTTTTAATTTTTTATATTTAATGGTTTAAAAGAATATTAATTTTAACTTAAAAATCAATTAATTTCGATAAAATGATTATTTTAATATTGACTTTAATGGTTAATGTTGTTAGAATAAAAAGCAGTTTTAATTAATTGAATTTTTTAATTTTGATTACGATCTATAAATAATTCAAACATTTAATTTTGGTTTAAAAAGATTTAATATGTGAAATTTTATTTAAGTTAGTATTTTGTTTATTTATGTTTTTTATTTTAAAATTATTTGAATTCAGATATTATGAAAATGCATTTAGGCCCGTTGGAGAAATGGTTAACTCACATGCCTTTCACGCATGCATTCACGGGTTCGAATCCCGTACGGGTCACCAGTTAAATATTGTTTTATTTTTATAAGTATTGCACCCATAGCTCAACTGGATAGAGCATCTGACTACGGAGGGCGCAAAAGATGCGCATAATTCAGCTATTTAACGCATAGCCTTGTGCGATAATCACAAGAGGTCACGTAAACACTGTAAGGTGGGCTTGATTAATGTATCTCGAAAGAGTAATTAATAACAGCAAAAGCACGCAAGCGCGATGAGACGAAATATCTAGTCAATAAGTCGACGCCAGACCAGAAGTTAAGGAGAAGGTGAAAATCCCTAATCAGTTAAAAAGCATGGTAATTTCAGAGACATCTTTGGTAAGATATTGATAATAACCGAGATTTTGAAGGTAAAGGATATAGATTCGTAGTATCTTTTAATTATCTGTAAAGTTAGTTTAACTAACTCTTCAAACAAATACCTTTTTTGTATTTCTTACAATACATGAATGCCTCAATTTGATAAATAAATTGTAAATTGAACCTAAAACTTCACGTAGAATTATGTCGTAACTTTGATCTCCCTAAAGATAGGTTTTTTATAAAAATCTTAAAACAGCCAGCGGCTGATCCAAGGGAAAAGTGAAACTTAGAGTAGTCATAGGAATAATACTAAAATTGGAATATTTTAGGATAACCCTATCAAGGCGAAGGATAATAACCTTTACAAGGCGAAAGAGTTTCAATATCTTTTAGTTTTTTATTGACTTTAACAATTAGTAGTTAACTATTTTATCAATCCGCATTAAGGTTCGTTTTTTAAAGTCGTGGATCATTTAACTTAAAAAATTTTTTCTAAAAAAATTATTAAAATTTTTGTGATTATTATTTTTTATTTAATCATATTTATTTTTAAAATTTTTTAGTACCGGAGTAGATGGATAAATTATTAATATCTAATAGTTTTGATTTTAAGTGATTAAAATCTAATCCATCAACAATATGTTTAAAATCGATATAAACCTAAACCGGTTTAAACGAGTGATTATTTTAGTGGATATTTAAAGTATAAAAGCATACTAATTCTAATATAAGTTAGTAATAACTTATTTCAGTATTAAACTAATAAAAAAAAGATATTAGGAGCCGGATGTTTGGAAACTTACTTGTCCGGTTCTGTGGGGGGCTAATTTCGAATATGAAATCTAATTAATTATTTTTCTAAACCGATTTAATCTATCCTAATTCAGAAGGTTGGGGGTTCAAATCCTCTTGGGTGTGCCATTATTATTTTTATTTTTTGTCGGGAAGTAGCTTAGTTTGGTTAGAGCGCCTGGTTTGGGAGGGCGAGAAAGATGCCCGAAATATTTAGTGGTTTAACCATCCACCATCATTATGATAATATGATGCAACATATATCTGGTTAATTAAATCGAAAGATTAATTGATTATAGCAAGATATAAAAGCGCATTGAGTAAAATAATTTTTACAATAGATTAGTGCAAGTTGAATGATGATTATGGATAAACTTTAATTAGAGTCTAAGAGAATTAAGAAATCAATTTTAAGCAAGATAAACTAATAATTTTAGTTATTTTGAAGTTTTATTTTAATTTGTCCCAAGATTAAAATAATTATCACCTTTAGTTTTTTAATTAAAAGGACTATATTTAAAATTCACCTATTTTATTTTTAATTTTTTTGTGAAAAAAGATTTTCATTTATTATAGGTTATCTCACCTAAGGTCATCGGGTAAATAATTTGGAGTAACTTCTATCTCCCTAAACTGCATTATATTTTTTATAAAATATTTCGATTTTAGATTTATAATGCGGCAAGGGAAAAGCAAAACCATAGTAGTCGTGGTGTATTCAAGATAAGTTTTGGAATATTCTTATCATATGATCCCATTTAAGAGATTAGGAAAACTAATTACAAGGCGAAAGGGGCAAAATAATTTCTATTTTATAATTGAATATCTCTAAGGTTAATAAAATTTAAATTTTATTCGTTAGAAATATTGAAATGAAATTATTTAAACGCCGTATACTTGGAAACTTGTTTGTACGGTGTTGTGTGGGGCTTGTTGTAATAATGAAAAAATCATGAAACGCAATAATTCTATCACAATCCAGGAGGTCGCGGGTTCGAATCCTGTCTTCCCGACCATTTTATTATTAATTTTAAATTTAATTTATCTAAAATTATGCGAATGTCGTATAATGGTCATTACTCTAGCCTTCCAAGCTAGATATGTGGGTTCGATTCCCATCATTCGCTCCAGTGTTAAATTAAAATTTATACAATAATAATTTGTAGCAATTTATATAAAAAATATTCTATTTTTCAATTTCGTCTTTTAATTTATTATTGTATCAATTTTATTTTATATTTTTTAAAAGATACTTGACATTATTATTTGATTTTAATATAATTTGGTTATCTATCTGTTTTATTGGGGTTTATTTTAAAATTTTACTATTTTTTTGGTAGTTTTTATTATAATCTTTTGTGAATTTTTTAACTTTAAATAATTATAATACCTTTTTAAACATGTATAATTTTCTTTTTTCTTTTTTATTTTATTATATATTATTGTTATTTTAAATGTTGCTGTTATGTCGGATATTATTGTTTTATAAATTTAATAAAAAAATTTAAATGCTTTTTATTTTATTTAATAACTTTATCTATAGGTTAACTTTTTATTAATATTCAATTTTGCAATTTATATAAAATTTTTTAATTTATATAAATTATTAATTAGTAATTGCTATTAATTGTTTAAATGGAGATTTTTTTAATTTATGACTAATAATACTACAGTATTTTATAATAAAAACTTAACTGATTTAAATCGTACTTCTAGTATGAGTGAAAATTATTTAAAAAGAAAATGGTATATTATTGATGCTAATCAAAAAGTTTTAGGAAGGATAGCCACAAAAATTTCTTCTATTTTGATGGGTAAACATAAAACTGTTTATACTCCTCATATTGATAATGGTGATTATGTAATAGTTATCAATGCTAAAAAAGTTAATTTAACAGGTAAAAAAGTTAATCAAAAAAAATATTATAGACATTCAGGATATCCTGGTGGCTTGACTCAAGTAAATTTTCAGGAAATGATGCAAAAATTTCCTAATAGAATAATCGAAAAAGCGGTTTTTGGTATGTTACCTAAACATAAATTAGGTCGCAAAATAAGAAAAAAATTGTTTGTTTATGCTGATAATATTCATAAACATAAAGCTCAAAATCCAGAAAATTTAGAGGTATAATTTTAATATGACAATAATACAATTTAATGGAACTGGTAGGCGTAAAACTTCCGTTGCACGAACTATTTTAAGAACAGGGTCAGGAAATATTATAATTAATAACAGAAATTTTGAAGAATATATATCATCCCCTATTAATCGTTCAGAAATTTTAAAACCTTTAAAATTGACTAACGAGTTAAATTGTTATAATATTCAAGTTATTGTCCATGGTGGAGGCTCTACTTCTCAAGCAGAAGCTATTCGTTTGGGCATTTCTAGAGCTTTATTAAGAGCTAAACCATCTTTGAGAAGTATTTTAAAAAAGGCAGGTTTTTTAACTAGAGATGCTCGTATTGTAGAACGTAAAAAACCTGGTTACAGAAAATCACGAGCTCGTCCTCAGTTTTCTAAACGTTAATGTTTTTATAGTTGTCATTCATTTATTATTGAAATTAAATTTTTAAATTTAATAATGAGTTTTGGTTTTCTAAAAAAGGGGATAGTTATGGAATCTGTGAGATTGCGTTATGCGCCAAGTCCGACTGGTAACGGATTACATATCGGTAATGCTAGAACAGCATTTTTTAATTATTTATTTGCTCATTTATTTAAAGGTTCTTTTATTATTCGTATAGAAGATACAGATATTATTCGTAATATAACTGGTAGCGAAGAAAAACAACTATCACAATTGAAATGGTTAGGTTTAGATTGGTCTGAAGGTCCTGATATCGGAGGATGTTATGGTCCTTATCGACAATCCGAAAGATTATTAATTTATGAAAAATACACGCGATTATTGTTGGAAAAAAAATTAGCATATAAGGTTTACTCTGATGAAAATAAAAATGATTATATAGTTCGTTTTAGAGTGCCTAAAGATCAACAATATTCTTTTGTCGATTTAATTCGTGGTCCCATTAATTTTGCCAGTAAAGATATTGAAGATTGGATTATATTAAAGGAAAATGGTTATCCTACTTATAATTATGCTGTCGCAATAGATGATCATTTAATGAAAATTTCTCATATTTTTCGAGGAGAAGAACATATTACTAATACCCCTAAACAAATAATGATTTATCAAGCTTTTAACTGGGATATACCCTGTTTCGCTCATATGTCATTAATTTTAGATAAAAATAAAAAAAAAATGAGTAAACGTAATTTAGATTCGATTCAATTTATTGAACAATATCAAAATTTAGGTTATTTACCAGAAGCAATTTTGAATTTTTTGTTTTTTTTAGGGTTTTCTCCACAAACTAATCAAAATATTTTGAATAAAGAGCTTATGATTAATTTATTTAATGTTAAGCGTTTTATTAAAGATCCTGCTGTTTTCGATATTGATAAATTAAATTTTTTTAATAAAGAATATTTAAAAAAATTATCTTTAGAAGAATTAGTTATTAGAGTAAAATTTTTTTTTCAACAATTTAAGATTGATTTACAACACGATCAATTAAGTAAATTAGTTGTTTTATTGCGTGACAGATTATGCTATGTAAAAGAAATTATTGAAATTTATAGATGGTTTTTTGAAACTGAACACGAAATAACAGATGAATTAAAACTTTTTTTACTAAAAAATAAAGGATATGAAGTTATACCTATTTTGTCGGAATTGTTTAATAAATTAGATATTTTTCAATCTTTAAATTTAAAACAAATAATTTTAAACTTAAAACAGCATTTTAATATAGAATTAAAAATTTTATTTAAAATAGTTAGAATATTATGTACTTGTCAATTACAAGGTCCTAATTTATTTGATTATTTAGAACTTTTAGGTAAAGATAAAGTATTAAATAATTTAGAAAAATTTAAATTAATTTCATGATTCATTATTTGATTAGAATAATTTTATTTTATTCTTTATATTGATAAAAATAAATATTATTATATAAATATAAAAAAAATTTAAAGATATAAAAAGGTTTTTTAATGTTACAACTTTATAATTCTTTAACTGGTATTAAAGAGGATTTTTATCCTTTGAATGGTTCACTAGTTAATATTTATGTTTGTGGTCCTACCGTCTATGATCATCTTCATATAGGTAATATTAGATCTTTAATTTTTTTTAATCTGTTAAAAAAATATTTAATGTTTATAGGCTTTAAAGTTTTTTGGGTTGTAAATATTACTGATTTGGATGATAAAATTATTAAAGTTGCTATTGAAAATAAAAGTACTGAGAGACAAATAGCTAACTACTATAAAGAACATTTTTTTAATTTGTTAGATAAATTAGATATTCGCGGAATTGATAAGTTCCCTTTGGTTACTAATTATATAAATCAAATGATTATATATATTAGTTTACTTTTAAAAAAAAAATATGCTTATCTCGGTGACAAAGGTATTTATTTTTGTACCAATAATATTATTGATTATGGTCGCTTAAGTAGCCAAAATATTAATAAATTATATAAAAATGTTCATCAAAAAAATGTTTTTTTAAAACAAAATTCAGAAGATTTTGTTTTATGGAAAAAAACTAATATCGGTATTCGTTATTCAAGTCCTTGGTTTTTAGGTAGACCTGGATGGCATACCGAATGTGTAGTAATGATTAGAGAGATTTTTCGGAATACTATTGATATTCATGGTGGAGGTCATGATTTAAAATTTCCTCATCACGAAAATGAACAAGCTCAATTTATAGCTAGTGATGGTAAACCTTTAGCTCGTTATTTTATGCATGTAGGACATGTTAATTATCATAATCATAAAATGAGTAAATCTTTAAATAATGTTATTTTAGTGAAAGATTTATTGGTTGAGATTAAAGAACCTAATGTGATTAAATTTTTATTTTGTCATTTTCATTATTTAAAACCAATTAATTATACTAAAGAATTAATATATGATATTAAATTTAAGTACTTGAAAATAGTCAAAATTTTAAACAAAATTAATTTTAAATTAGTAATTAATAATTTTTATAATTATGAAATAAATAAAAATTATTTACAAAAATTTCATAAATTTATGAAAAATGATATTGATACTCCTAATGTTGTTACTTTGATTGAACAATTATTAAAAAATATTTTCAAAAATATAAATAATTTATTGGTATTATCGGAATTATATTATACTTTAATTTATATTTTAAATAATTTAGATATTTCGATTACATTAAATAATGTAACAGAACAAATGATTGAATATTATTATTTATGGCAGCAAGCTAAAAATATAAAAGACTTTAATCAAGCAGATTTTTTTAGAAATATTTTATTACAAAAAAATTTTATTTAATCGTTGATTTTAAGTAATTATTATTTCGAAGCAGGTGAAAATATGAATAACGATTTTAATAAAACAAGTTTGGAAAATGCTGCAATTAATAATGTTTCGCATCAAGATTTAAGTAATTTAGGTCTTACTAATCACGAAGTAAATCAAAGATTGAAAAATCAAAAACAATATAAATCAATTAATAATGATAAAAGTATTTTAAGTATTATTGGTAATAATTTGTTTACATGTCTAAATTTGTTATTACTGGTTATTGTTATTGTTATTTTGAAAATTCGACGTTATGATCAATTATTTTTTTTAATAGTTAATTCTTTAAATATTATTATCAGTATTATTCAAGAAATTAAAATAAAAAAAACTTTAGATAAAATTAATTTAATTTTGCCTAATAATATTAAAGTTGTTCGAAATGGTCATATTATAGAAATTTTAAGTTCTAATTTAGTTTTAGGTGATTGTTTAGTTTTAGATTTAGGCAATCAAATTGTTGCTGATGTTCGTGTTAAATATGGAGTTTTAGAAGTTAATGAATCATTTTTAACAGGAGAATCTAAATCAGTTTTAAAAAAAACAGGTGATATTTTATATTCTGGTAGTTATATTGTTTCAGGTTCGGCTTATGCCGAAGTTATTGCTTTAGGGGAAGATACTTATGTTTCTAATTTGATTAAACAAGCTAAAAAATATCAAAAGATTAAAACACCTTTAATAAAAACATTTTCTATTTTGGTGAAATTGATTTTTTTTATAACTATACCTACTACTATAATTTTATTTTTTTCTTATAAATCTAATTTTTATAATTTTTCTGATGATTATTTATTGGGGATATGTGGTTTCATGCTTGGTATGACGCCTTCTGGATTATTTTTGTTAATGAGTATGATTTCTATTTTAGGTTTTATTCGCTTATTTAAACGCAAGGCTTACATGAAGGATTTATTAGGGATTGAGATGTTGTCTCAAATAAATATATTATGTTTAGATAAAACTGGCACTATTACCGATGGAAAAATGAGTGTTCAAAAAGTTTTAAATTATTTTAATGATGATGTTATTTCTTTAAATGTTTTAATGGCTAATTTTGTTCAACATTTGCCTAATAATAATCCTACTCAACAAGCTTTGTATAATTATTTTAATGGTTATTTGAATTCTAATATTATTTATAAAGTAAGGGATTTACAATCTTTTTCTAGTATACGAAAATATAGTGCTATTGAATTTGAAGAATTAGGTACGTTTTTATTAGGTGCTCCGGAATTTGTGTTAAAACAAAAAAATGATATTATTGATAAAGATGTTTCAAAATATACTAATTTAGGATATAGAGTATTATTATTAGTTCGCACTAATGATATTTTATCTAATATCAATAATAATACTGATTATCAAGTTATATCTTTAATTTTGTTAGAAGATATTATTAAAAATGATGCTTTTGAAACTATTAATTATTTTAAAAAATTAGGAATTAAAATAAAAATTATTTCTGGTGATAGTGCTTTTACTACAGGTTATATAGCTAAACGAATTGGTTTAATTGATTCGATATTAGAAAAATCTATTAATTTGACTAATTTTAAATCTGAGCAATTGTTTGATATATCAACTAAATATGATGTTTTTGGTAGGGCTACCCCAGAACAAAAACAAATATTAATTTCGTCTTTTAAGAGTAATGATCAAAAAGTTGCTATGATTGGAGATGGAGTGAATGATATTTTAGCTTTTAAAACAGCAGATTTATCGATTGCTATGGCTTCCGGCAGTAAAGCTGCTCAAAATGTGGCAAATTTAATTTTAATAAATTCTAAATTTAATTCTTTACCAGTTGTTTTTTTAGAAGGACGTAGATTAATTAATAATTTAGAAAAAAATTCGATTGTTTTTTTAACTAAAACTATTTTTACTTTTTTATTAGCTTGGATTACAATAATTAATAATTTTTTTTGTAAGAATCTAATTTTTTTCCCTTTTACTCCTTTGCAATTAAATTTTATTGATATTTTTTTTATAGGTATACCTTCTTTTTTCTTATCTTTAGAAGCTAATTATAAACCTTTAAATAATTTTTTGATTCGTGATGTGTTAAAAAAATCAGGAATTTATGGATTATTAATTGGTTTTAATTATATTTTGATATTAACTTTATATAAAGGATTACCTAATACTTTTCAATCTAATTACCAAATATCTTATTTATTAACTTTAGTAACTGCTTTTATTTTTAGTAATATTTTATTTATAAACTGTCGTCCTTTTAATAAGTTTAAATTATTATTGTTTTCTGTAATTATGTCTATTTTTTCTTTATTAGTGATTATTTTTATATGGCAGGTTCCTTTTATTCATGAAATTGCAGCAGCTATTAAATATGTTATGTTTACTAAAGCTTTTGATTTTTTCCTATTATTTATGATTAATTTATTAATATTATGGAGAATTAAGAAATGATATTAAATTAAATTTTATTTTTATTTTCTTTGAAAGAATTATATTTATATGGTAATTATTTATGGCAAAAACATAATTAAAGAAGCTATCAAAGCTCAACGAAAAATTTATTTTTTATATATCAACCCTCTTATGAAAGATAAAGTTTTTTTGAATTTTATATTTCAATCTTATCCAAATTATTGTTATTTAGATAAACATCAATTAAATAGTAAAGTTCAAAATAATAATCATCAAGGTGTAGTGGCAGAAGTTCAAGATTATATTTATAGAAAAGATTTATTGGTATATTTAATAGAAAAAACCAATAAAATAGTTAAATTTTTAATTTTGGATGCTATTCAAGATCCTCATAATTTGGGGGCAATTATACGTACTGTAGAAGCGAGTGATTTTGATGGTATTATTATTAGCAAAAAACATCAAGTACCTTTGAACAGTACAGTAGCAAAAACTTCTAGTGGAGCTTTAGAATATGTTAATATTTTTTTAGTATGTAATTTATATCAAACTATTTTAACTTTACAAAAATTTAATTTTATAATTATTGGCACTGAAATCGGATTAGATAAAAATATAGATATTATTCCTGTAGATCAATCATTAGCTATTATATTAGGTAATGAAGGTATAGGGATGCGTTATTTGTTAAAAAAAAAATGTAATTTTTTAGTTAGTATTCCGACACAAGGTATGGTTAATTCCTTAAATGTTAGTGTTTCTGCAGCAGTCATTATTTTTTATTTATATATGAAAAATAAAAAATATTAATTTATTTACAATTTAATCATGTTATAATATTGAGAAAAGTTATCTTGATTTAAAAATTTATAATTATATTTTTTCTTTATTGTTATTTATATTTATGTTAATTAATTGTTAAAGTTTTATAAGATTGTCGAGATTTAAAAAGAATATAAGAAAAATGGTTAAGAGTAATATTTTAATATGTAAGGTTTGTTTAAGTCGTAATTATCGGGTAAAAGTTCATAATCGCAATCAAAAATTAGTTTTAAATAAATATTGTTGTTATTGTAAAAAGCATATTATTCATGAAGAAACGAGATGAATAAAATTATCTTAATATAAAGAAAGGAGATAGCTATGGCATATAAAAATTTTGAAGAAAAACCAACTATTCCTTTGATGCAAATCTTAAGGGAAGAATATAGTTTAATTAATGTTTTTTGTGTTTTTTTATCTTTGATTTTTTTAGGAATATGTTGTAATTTTATACATAATTCTACAGATCAAAAAACTTTGAGTATTTATTTATTATCTTTATCAATCGTTTTCTTTGTAATTAGTATTTTTCCTTTTATAAGGAAAATTTTTTTTGATATTCGTTTTGTGAGTTTTCCGACAAAATTTCAAATTTTTAAGCAAATTATTCAAGTTTTTTTATTTACAGCTATTTTAATTTTGATTTTAAATTTGTTTCAATATTTTTATGATATATATATGATATCTTTTTTTAAAAATATTTTAAATTGAAGTTAATTTTTATAAATTAAATTTATTTTAATTATTAAAAATTTTTAATGGGATTATCTTTGGGTGTTTAAAATGAAATCAAAAATAAAAAATAATAAAATACTTGATCACGATGCATTTGTTGAGGATGAAAATAGTTTTCAATCTAAATGGTATATTTTACAAACTCAATCGGGTTATGAAAAAGTTGTGCAACAAGATTTGTTAAAAATAGCTAATAGTGGCATCGGAATATCTAGTTTAATTCATGATGTTATTTGTCCGACTGAAAAACATATTAAAATTAAAGCTGATGGCACTAAACAAGAAATAGAAAAAAAGATTTATATTGGTTATATTTTTATTAAAATGATTATGACAAATCAATCTTGGTTTATAGTTCGTAATATTCCAAAAGTAACTGGATTTTTAGGTTCTATTAAAAAAGAAAAAGGTTCTAAACCTATACCTTTAAGTGAAAACGAAATCAATCCTATATTATTGAAAATGGGGATAATTTCTAAGCCAAATTATGATCATTTAATTAATAAACAAGTTCAAATTATAAATGGTTCTTTTGCTGGTCAAATAGGCAGAGTATCTTTAGTAGATTATGAAAGAGATAAAGTTATGGTTGAAATTGATTTGTTTGGCCGAGCAACTCCTATAGAAATTTCTTTTTCTTCTTTTAAAGAAATGAATTAAAATATAATAATAATTTTAAATTTGTTTAGAAATTTAATTAGTATTACGAAATATGTTATAATACTATGAATATTTTGGATATTTTTATGGATTAATTACGGAATTAATTATTTTTTTATATTTAATAATCGTATTTTCATTCATAAAATAGTTTTTTAAACAAATTATAAAATTTTAAACATTTTTAGAAACAAAAAGGTTGGTATTAAATAATTATAATGGCAAGAAAAGTTATTAAAAATATTAAATTACAAATTTTAGCTGGTAAAGCGAATCCTGCTCCTCCAATAGGACCTGTATTAGGACAAGCTCAAGTTAATATTCCTTTATTTTGTTCTCAATTTAATGAAGCTACTAAGAATAAATTAGGTTTTACTCTTCCAGTAGAAATTACGGTTTTTGATGATAAAAGTTTTAAATTTATTGTAAAAACCCCAATAACAAGCGATTTATTAAAAAAAGCTGCTAATATTGATAAAGGTTCTTCTGATTCAAGTAAAAATAAAGTAGCTACTCTTAAGTATGAACAAATTATAGAAATAGCTAAACTAAAAATGCCAGATTTAAATGCTTATTCATTAGAACAAGCTTCTAAGATTATAGAAGGAACTGCGATTAATATGGGGATTATTGTGGAAAAATAATAATTTATTGTGTAGTATCAACAAAAAAGAAAGGCATATTATTAGAGTATACAAGGTTTAAAATTTATGACAAGAAGTAAAAAATATTTATCAGTTAGTAAAAAAATAGACTTTAATCAAATTTATAAAATGCATGATGCTATTGAATTATTATATAATATTAAAATTGCAAAATTCGATGAAACTGCTGAATGCGTTTTTGTTTTAAATATTGAACATAAAAAAGTAGATCAACATATACGTGGTTCTGTGGTTTTACCTTATGGTTTGGGTAAAAAGTTTTGTATTGTTGTAATTGCTCAAGGTGAACAGGCTCAGAAGGCTAAAGAATTAGGTGCAGATTTTGTTGGCGAACAAGAATTAATTGACAAAATATCTAATGGTTGGACAGATTTTGATGTTTTAATTTCTGTTTCTAGTTTTATGCCTTCTTTGACAAAGTTAGGAAAAATTTTAGGACCTAAAGGATTGATGCCGAATCCAAAATTAGGGACTATGACAGATGATGTTGAAAAAATTATCCGAGATATTCAAAAAGGTAGAATGGAATATAAAACAGATAAATTTGGCAATCTTCATACGATAATAGGTAAAATATCATTTAATAAAGAACAATTAATAGGGAATTTGATTTTTTTATATAATCATTTGGTTTCTATCAAACCTAAAACAATAAAAGGTGAATTGGTTAAAAATATTACTATTTCTTCGACTATGTCGCCTGGTATTAAAGTCGATCCTTTATCCATTAAGTAATATTATAAGAAAAATGTATTATATTATTTTTAATTTTTATTAATTTTAAAATAAAAATTTTTTCAATTATACTATAAATTGATAATTTATATTGTTTAAAAAAGGAAACAACAATTTATGTTAAAATCTGTTATTAAAGAGAAAAGTAATTATGTTGATTATCTATCTCAAAATATTGATAATTCCAACTTAGTTGTTTTGTTAGAATTTAAAGGCTCGAAAGTAAGTGATTTAACTTATTTACGTCGTCAATTACAAGAATTGGTTCCTTGTAAGTTTCAGATAATACCAAATAATATTATCAAAAGAGCGTTAACTAAATCAAGTTATGGTGAATTAACAGAATTTAAAAATCCTAAAGCTTTATTTTGGACTTTATCTACTTCTTCAGATATTTTTGCTTCTTTAAATGCCTTATATAAATGTTCCAAGGTTAATGAGTTTTTAAAAATTAATTTTGGTATTATAGAAAATGAAATTTTTTCTGAAGAACAAATGATTAAGTTAGCGCAAATACCATCTAAATCGGCATTATTATCTATGTTGTTATTTAGTGTTTCGGCGCCTGTTAAAAATATAATTACTGTTTTACAATTATTGATAAAACAGAAACAAGAAAATTTAAAATGATAATTATTACATATTATATTTTTAATATTATATAGAAATAGAAAATATCTGTTTAAAATAGATAAAATTTTAATTATAAATAGGAGATTAACAATGGCAGACAACAACAAAATAGAGCAAATTATTGAGTTTTTAGGTGATATGAAAGTTAAAGAATTACAAGAATTAGTAAATAAAATTCAAGATTCTTTTGGTATTAAAATGGAAAATGTTTCTAATTTAAGTAGTACTAATGAAGCAGTTTCTACAGAAAAAAATGAACAAACAGAGTTTAAAGTTATTATGACTTCTGCAGGTCAATCTCGTCCTGCGGTTATTCAATATTTAGCAAAAAATTTTGGATTTAGTATTGGAGATTTACTAACATCATGTAAAACTGAAAATGCTAATTTATTAATTAAAGAAAATGTAAATAAAGAACAAGCTGAAGAAATTAAAAAACAAATAGAAAATTTAGGAGCTCAAGTAAAAATTGAATAAAAAAATATATTTGATAAATGGGTTGAAAAATATAATTTTTCATGACAATAAATAAAATTTTTTGATAACTTGAATATTATTAAACCTGAGAACTAAATTAAGTATCTTAGGTTTTTTATTATCTTTATCGTTATCAGTATTTTTTAATTTTTTTTTATTAAGAATTTAATTTTTGTTAGATTTGAATTAAATGTATGTTGATATTTGTTGGGAGTTCTAAATAAAAAAATGAAAAAATATTGTAATGTTAAATATGGTACCAAGGTGGAACGACGAAATTATTCTAAAATGAAATACGATTTGGATTTACCAAATTTAATCGAAATTCAAACGAAATCATTTCAAGAGTTTTTAGATTATGGTATTAAAGCATCATTGAAAAGTATTTTTCCTATTGAGAGTTATAATGGTGATTTAAAGTTACATTTTAATGATTTTTTTTTAGAAGAACCTAAATTTAATGCTGAAGAGTCAAAAAAAAGAGGTTTTACTTATAGTGCAGAATTATTTTTAAATGTTACATTAGAAAATGTTATTACTAAACAAATTAAAAAAGCTCGTATATTGATGACTGATTTACCTTTGATGACTATTGCAGGAACTTTTATAATTAATGGTACAGAAAGAGTTGTAGTTTCGCAAATAGTTCGTTCAGCAGGAGCATATTTTACTTCTAAATTAGATAATAAAATTAATAAAAATCGTTTTACTGCTCAAATTATTCCTACTAGAGGTGCTTGGATAGAGTTTGAACAAAATAATAAAGATTTTTTATATGCTAAATTGGATCGTTCAAAAAAAATACCTTTAACTAAATTTATCCATGCTTTAGGATTTGATACTCAAGAAGAAATTGAAAGAGCTTTTGGAGTCAATTCGTTATTAGATTTAAGTTTTAAAAAAGATAATGATTCTAATTGTAATGATGCTATTGTAGAATTATATTCTAAATTACATCAAGGAGAAAGAGTTCCTACTAATGCAGCAAGAGAATTTATTCGTACTCGTTTATTTGATAAGGATAAATACGATTTATCTTTAGTAGGAAGATATAAATTAAATCGTAAATTGGATGTTTTAAATAGAGCTGAAAATACTTTTTTAGCTCAAGATATTAAAGATTTAACAAATAATAAAATTTTATTTTCGGCTGGGACTTTTTTAAATTATGAAATTGTTAAACAATTAGCATTACATAGAGATAAATTTCGTGTAGAATTGGTTAATTCAGATTTTCATTTGCAAAATCAAAATCATGATGAAAATATATTTACTTATAGAAAAAGTATACATGATAATCGAATTTATATTAAAGAGGATATTGTGCATTTTCAAACAGGACAAGTATTAGTTAAGGCTGATACACTTTTGGATGATGATGTTTTAAATATTTTATTAGAGACTCATAAATATAATATTGATGATAAAATTATTAAATATTTCGCTAATAAAGAGTATATTAATAAAGTTGTTAAAGATCGACAAAAAGTTTTTAATGAAAGTTTAGAAGTTTACATTTTAGATAATAAAAATAATAAAAGTTTTATTAAAATTGTAGGTAATGATCAATCTGAAGATGCAGAAAATATTGTTTTATCTGATATAATAGCATCTATTAGTTATTATTTAAATCTTTATCATAATATAGGAACTATCGATGATATTGATCATTTAGGTAATAGACGATTAAGATTAATCGGAGAACTTTTAAAAAATCAATTACGTGTAGGTTTAAATAGAACTAAAAAAAATATTAAAGATCGTATGTCTATAAGTAAATTCGAATCTATTACGCCAGGGGGTTTATTTAATTTTTCATCTCTTTCTATGGCTATTAAAACTTTTTTTTGTAGTTCTCGTTTGTCTCACTTTATGGATCAAATTAATCCTTTAGCGATTATTACTCAAAAGCGTAGAATTTCTGCATTAGGTAGTGGGGGTATTGATCGTGATCGAGCAGGTGTAGAATTAAGAGATGTTAATGACTCTTATTATGGTAGATTATGCCCTATTGAAACTCCCGAAGGACCGTCTATTGGACTTATTTGTTCTTTGGCTACTTATGCTCAAGTAGATAAATATGGTTTTATTGAAACTCCTTTTTTTAAAGTGATTCGTGAAAATGGTAAATCAGTAGTATCTCATAAATATGAATATTTGACTTCTATTCAAGAAGAAAATCGTATTATTGCTACATCTTCATCTTGTTTAAATGATGATTTTAGTTTTAAACAGCAAAAAGTAATTGCTAGAAGAAATGGAGAAATTAGTTTATATAATGTCGATCAAATTGATTATATAGATGTTTCCCCTAAACAAATTGTCTCTGTAGCTACAGCATCGATCCCCTTTTTAGAACATAATGACGCTTCTAGGGCGTTAATGGGCGCTAATATGCAAAGACAAGCTTTACCATTGTTAATTTCTGAAGCTCCTATCGTAGCTACTGGTATTGAACATAGAATAGTGAAAGATTCTGGTTGTGTGGTTATTGCTGAAGAGAGTGGTTTTGTAGTTTATGTAGATGCTAAAAAAATTATTATTCAAAATAATCACGGAGAACAAAAAATTTATATTTTATCTACTTTTGATAAATCTAATCAAGATACTTTGATTTTGCAAAAACCTATTGTTAAATTTAATGAATATGTTAATAAAGGTGATATTATCGCTGATGGCTCATCTACTCATCAAGGTGAATTAGCTTTAGGTAAAAATGTTACAGTAGCTTTTATGACTTGGGATGGTTATAATTACGAAGATGCTGTTATTTTATCAGAACGTTTGGTTCAAGAAGATATTTTTACTTCTGTTCATATTAGTAAATATGAAATTCAAGTGAGAGAATTAAAAAAAGGTGCCGGAAGAGAAGAAATAACTCGCGAAATACCTAATGTCAGTGCTGAAGCTATTAAAAATTTAGATTCTCGAGGAATTATTATTCCAGGTTCTGAAGTTAACGAAGGTGATTATTTGGTTGGTAAAATAGTTATTATTCCTCAAAGTTCTTTAGAGAATAATCCTTATGAAAAATTAATTCAAACTATTATTGGAGAAAAATCTCGAGATTATAAAGATGCTTCTTTAAAAGTTCCTTGTGGCGAAAGTGGTATTGTTCAAAGTGTACAATATTTTTCTGTTAAAAAAGGTGATTTTATTGCTACTCCTGGTGTAAATGAAATTATTAAAGTTTATATAGCTAAAAAAAGAAAAATTCGAGAAGGTGATAAAATAGCTGGAAGACATGGTAATAAAGGTGTAATTTCTTGTATTGCTGCTAAAGTAGATATGCCTTACATGTCTGATGGAACGCCTATAGATGTCATTTTAAATCCTTTAGGAGTGCCTAGTAGGATGAATATTGGACAAATTTTGGAAATGCATTTAGGAATGGCTGCTCATAAATTAAATATTAAGGTTGCTACTCCGGTTTTAGATGGAGCTAACAACGAGGATTTAAAAAATATTATGCAAGAAGCTAATTTACCTTTTGATGGTAAAATGATTTTATATGATGGTAGAACAGGTGAACCATATGATAATTCTATATCTGTTGGTATTTTGTATATGCTAAAATTATCTCATATGGTTGAAGATAAAATACATGCTAGAAATGTTGGAACTTATACTTTGATTTTACAACAACCCGGTAGTGGACGTAATTTTTTAGGCGGTCAAAGAATTGGAGAAATGGAAACTTGGAGTTTATTAGCTTATGGAGCTGCTCATACTTTACAAGAAATTTTAACTTTGAAAAGTGATGATATTATAGGGCGTAATCAATTATATCATGCTATAGTAAATGGTTTACGTTTTCCTAAACCTTCTATTCCTGAAAGTTTTAGAGTTTTTACTAAAGAATTACAAGCATTAGGATTGCATGTAGAATTAATTAAAGCTGATACTAAGGATAATCAAATTAATCGTTCTTTAGTTTCAAATAATAAGGAGAACAAAAAGTAAACCGAATTATGTTAAATATGAAAATTGAAGATTTTGCTTTAACTAAAAGAACTTTAAAAAATTTAAAATCTATAGGTATTAATAGTTTAGGAGATATTAATAATTATCATTTGAATGAATTAATCACTGTACTAAATGAGGAATCTTTTGAAGAATTTGTGATTATTTTAAAAAAATATGGTTTACCCGAATCTTTAAATAATTTAAATTTAAATAAAGAAATTTTAGATGTTTTGTATCAAAATAATATTTTAAATTGTTATTCTTTATTAACTACTGATAAAAATGTATTGTTTAAGTTATTTAGTCATAATCATTCTCATTTAAATATTTTGAAAAATGTTTTGGATTTATATAATTTGCAAAAAAATAATATTCACAATCTTAGAAATAAAATAGATGATTCTGTTTGTGATAAAGATAACATTATTTGGCAAAATGAAAATCAAGAACATGAATCTGCATCTTCATGGATAATTGATAAAGCTATTTTCCCGAATAATAGTAATCGAGAGTATGATTATTTTAAAATTCGTTTATCTTCTCCTCATGAAATTCGTCAAAAATCTTATGGTGAAGTAGTTAATTATGAAACTATTAATTATCGTACAGCTAAACCAGAAAAAGGAGGATTGTTTTGTCCTATTATTTTTGGCCCTGTTCAAGATTTACAATGCATATGTTCTAAAAAACAAACTTTAAAAAAAGGTCAAATTTGTTCTAAATGTGGAGTAGAAATTACAGAACAACTAGTTCGACGAGAAAGAATGGGTCATATTGATTTAGCTGCTCCTGTAGTACATACATGGTTTTTAAATAGTTTACCTAGTCGTTTAGCTATTTTATTAGGTATGAAAGCCAAAGAATTAGCAGAAATTGTTTATTATGTATCATATATAGTTATTAATCCTGGTAATAGTGATTTAAATAAATATAGTATTATATCTGAATTAGAATATGGTCAATATTTAGAACGTTGTGATCATAACTTCGTCGCTTTAACCGGTGCTGAAGCTGTTAAAACTATGTTGCAAGAGTTGAATATGGAAGAAACTATCAAAACATTGAGATTAGAATTAAAACAGGCTTCAAAACAAAAGCGAGATTTAATTGTTAAAAGATTAGAATTGATGGAATCTTTTTATCAATCTGATAATAAACCAGAATGGATTGTTTTAGAAGCTATTAATGTAATTCCTCCTAGTTTAAGACCTATAGTAGCTTTAGAACAAGGTGTGCGTTTCGCTTCTGCTGACATTAATGATTTATATCGTAGGATTTTAAACCGTAATAACCGTTTAAAAAGACAATTGAAGCAAAATGCTCCTAGATTAATTATTAAAAACGAAAAAAGAATGTTGCAAGAAGCTGTTGATGCTTTGTTTGATAATGCTAAATCTAGCAAAAAAAGCACTTCTAATATTGAACGTAATAAGACTCTAAAATCTTTATCAGAAATGTTAAGAGGTAAACAAGGACGTTTTCGTCAAAATTTATTAGGAAAAAGAGTAGATTATTCGGGACGTTCTGTTATCATTGTAGGACCTGATTTAAAGTTGCATCAATGCGGTATTCCACGACAAATGGCTATAGTTTTATTCAAACCATTTGTATTAAATAAATTACAAGAAGCTAAAGGTATTGATAAAAAAAGTGCTAATATTTTATATGAAAAAATGAATGAGCATGTTTGGAAATTATTGGAAGAAGTGGTACAAGAACATCCTGTTTTATTAAATAGAGCGCCTACTTTGCATCGTCAAGGATTACAAGGTTTTCAAGTGAAATTAATTGATGGTAAAGCTATTAGATTACATCCTTTGGTTACTTTAGCTTTTAATGCAGATTTCGATGGAGATCAAATGGCCGTTTACGTTCCTTTGTCTGTAGAAGCTCAAGCTGAAGCTCGTTTGTTAATGTTGTCTTCTTATAACATCTTAGATCCTAAAAACGGCAGTCCAGTTTTATCTCCTTCTCAAGATATGGTTTTAGGTAATTATTATTTAACTATTGAAGAGACGCGTAAACGTATTTTAAAGGGTTATAATTCTGAGATTAGAAATGAACAACATCAATATAAACATCGTAATGAAGGTAAGGTCTTTAATGATTTACAAGAGGCCGAATTAGCTTTTTATAATAAACAAATAGCTTTACACACGCGTATTTTAGTACGTACTTCTAACATCTCTTCTTTTTTTAATGATGAACAAAAAAATAAATATTTAGTTACCACGTTAGGTAAACTTATTTTTAATAGTATTTTACCTAATGATTTCCCTTATTTACAAGAACCTACTATATTTAATTTAGAAATTAAAACGCCAGATGTTTATTTTATACCTAAAGGTGTTAATTTGATAGAATATTTAAATAATATTCCTATTCCGGAACCTTTTAAAAAACGTTTTTTATCACTTATAATTGATCGTGTTTTCAAAAGAAGTAATATTTCTGAAACATCCAAAATGTTAGATGATATTAAAAATTTAGGTTTTAAATATTCTACTATGTCTGGAGTGACTATTTCACATGCAGATATTAATGTTTATTCTAAAAAAGCCGAATTAATATCACAAGTAGAAGATAAAATTATAGAAATTGAAAAATGGCATGATAAAGGTTTTTTAACTACCAGTGAAAAGAAAAGTTTGATTATTCAGGAATGGAAAAATGTGCGTAATGTGATTCAAGAAGGTTTAATGCAAGAATTTAATCAAGATAATCATTTATTTATGATAAGTGATAGTGGTGCTCGTGGTAATGTTTCTAATTTTGCTCAGTTATCGGGTATGAGAGGTTTAATGCACAGTCCTACCAATAATCAATTAGAAATTCCTGTTAAATCTTCTTTTAAAGAAGGATTGAATGTGCATGAATTTTTTATTTCAACACATGGAGCTAGAAAGGTATCTACTGATACAGCTTTAAAAACAGCGGAATCTGGATATTTAACTCGTCGTTTAGTTGATGTTGCTCAAGATGTTATTATTATGTTGCAAGATTGTGGCAGCGATAAAGGTGTTTATATAACTTCTTTAGAACAAGATGGTAAAGAGATTATTTCATTACAACAACGTTTATTTGGCCGTTATATTGCTCAAAGTATTGTAGATTCTTCCAGTAAAAAAATTATCGTTAATTGTGGCGCATTGATTACTAGAGAAATAGCAGAAAATATTGTTAAAATGGGTTTTTTATCTGTTAAAATTAGAAGTGTTTTAACTTGTAATTCTGATTATGGTATTTGTGCTAAATGTTATGGTTTAAATTTAGCTACTAATAAAGAAGTTGAGATTGGAGAAGCTGTAGGTATTATTGCTGCTCAGTCTATTGGTGAACCTGGTACTCAGTTAACTATGAGAACATTTCATACAGGAGGAGTTTTATCGGTTTCTGATATTACTCAAGGATTGCCACGTATTCAAGAATTATTTGAAGCTCGTAAACCTAAAGGTAAAGCTCTTATTAGTGAATACGATGGTTTAGTTAAAGAAATTAAATCTAGTAATATTTATTCATCCGATATCGTTATAGCATCAGCCATTAATCCTCAACAAGAATATACTTATACCGTAGATTCTAATGTAGATATTTTAGTTAGTGATGGTATGTCTATTAAAGCTGGTCAACGTTTAACTTCGGGTTCGATAGATTTAAAGGAATTATTACGTATTAGTTCTGTAGTAGCTACTCAAAAATATATTTTAGAAGAAGTTCAACAAGTATATCAATCTCAAAGTGTTTATATTAGTGATAAACATATTGAAATTATTATTCGTCAAATGTTTAAACAAATTTTGATTATTTCTGAAGGAGATAGTAATTTATTGCCAGGATCTGAAGTTTCTATTAAAGAATTCAAGAGAATAAATATGCAATTGATTAAGCAAAATAAAAAATTAGCAGCTGGACGTCCTATAGTTTTAGGTATTACAAGATCTTCCTTAAAAAGTGATTCTTTACTATCTGCAGCTTCTTTTCAGGAAACTACTAAAATTTTAATTGATGCTACTATTAAAGGTCAAAAAGATTTTTTATTAGGATTAAAAGAGAATGTTATTTTGGGAGGATTAATACCTGCCGGAACCGGAATTTTAAATCATTCTTTATTTGAATATCCATTAATAGAAGAAGATAAATCATAAATCATCTTATAATGTTTTAGTAAGTATATTTATTATATATTTTATTTGTTAGATAATTATATTTATTAAGTTTTTATTATAAAAATCTTTTTTGATGAAATTCATTTTATATTGACTTTTATTGAAAAAAAATATAAAATTTAGGTCGTCTTATATTTCTAATTAAAAAATAATAATGAAAGGTTTTATTATTTAAATATGCCTACTATTTCTCAGTTAATAAGAAAACGAAGAGTAAAAAAGAATACTAAAACCAAATCACCAGCTTTATCTGTTCGTTTTAATGTTTTAAAAAAGAAATTTAAAAATATTAATTCTCCTCAAAAATCTGGAGTTTGTTTGAAAGTGTATACTACCACTCCTAAAAAGCCTAATTCTGCCTTAAGAAAGGTAGCTAGAGTTCGTTTATCAAATCGTCATGAAGTAACAGCTTATATTCCTGGTATAGGTCATAATTTACAAGAACATAGTCTTGTATTGATACGAGGTGGTCGTGTTAAGGATTTACCTGGAGTTCGTTATCAAATTATTCGAGGGGTTCTGGATACTGCTGGAGTAGCTAATCGAAAACAAAGTCGTTCTCGATATGGTTCGAAAAAATAATAATTTATTAAAATTTAAATAAATTAAGGTGTATAAACTTATGTCTCGTAAAAAAAGTTTTAAAAAAAGAACATTGCCTTTAGATCCTGTTTATAATTCTGTTTTAGTGACTAGAATTATTAATAAGCTTATGAAAGATGGCAAAAAGGATATTGCTTGTTCTATAGTATATAGTTGTTTATCTCAAATTAAAATATTAACCAAAAAAGCACCTGTTGAGGTTTTAAATGAAGCTTTTAATCATATTATGCCTTTAGTGGAATTACGTACACGTACTATTGGTAGTCAAAAATATCAAGTTCCTTTAGAAGTGTCCGTAGAAAGGCGTTATTCTTTAGGTTTGAAATGGTTGATTATGGGAGCGCGCAAACGTAATGAAAAAGGTATGAAAGAAAAACTTGCTCAAGAAATTATTGCTGCTGCTTCCGGAACGGGATTAGCAGTTAAAAAACGCGAGGAAATTCATCGTATGTCTGAAGCTAATAGAAGTTTTGCTCATTATCGTTGGTAAAATTGTGCATTTAATATTTTCAACTTAAAGGGGGGGACATGGGAATTGAATTAGAATTAGATAAAATACGTAATATTGGTATTATGGCTCATATTGATGCGGGAAAAACTACTACTACCGAAAGGATTTTATTTTATACTGGTAAAATTCGTGTAGCTAAAGAAACTCATGAAGGTTTAGCACAGATGGATTGGATGGATCAAGAAAAAGAAAGAGGTATCACAATTACATCAGCAGCTACTACCGTTTTCTGGAATAATTGTAAAATTAATATTATTGATACTCCTGGTCACATTGATTTTTCTTCAGAAGTAAATCGCTCTTTACGTGTTTTGGATGGTGGTGTTGTAGTTATAGATGCTCAAGCCGGAGTAGAACCACAAACAGAAACTGTTTGGCGTCAAGCAACTTATTATAAAGTACCCCGAATTGTTTTTGTTAATAAAATTGATAAATTAGGTGCTAATTTTGAAAATGCTATTACCAGTTTAGAAAAAAGATTAAATGTTTTAGCGTATGCTATTCAATGGCCTATTGGTGTAGAAAATAATTTTCGTGGTTTTGTTGATTTAATAGAAATGCAAGCTTGGGAGTATTCTTCTAGCCCTGATCAAGAAAATAAATTAATTCCTATTCCTGAAGAATTAAAGGAAATTGTTGATTCTAAAAGGCAAATATTAATAGATAAATTAGCTTCTTTAGATTATGAATTGTTAAATTATCTTTTAGAAAACAAACCTATTTCTACTACTTTAATAAAAAAAGCGATTCGCAAAGCAACTTTGGAAGTTAATTTTTTTCCAGTTTTATGCGGTTCAGCTTTGAAAAATAAAGGTATTGTTTCTTTGTTAAATGCTTTAGTAGATTTTTTACCTTCACCTTTAGATTTGCCAACTATTCATGGTTATGATAAAAATGAACAACCTATTATACGTAAAATTGATTTTAAAGAATCTTTTATTGCGTTAGCTTTTAAAGTTATGACAGATTCTTTTGGTCGTTTGACTTTTGTACGTATTTATTCGGGTTGTCTAAAAGCTGGTTCTTATGTCAAAAATAATAATAAAAATATTACAGAACGCGCTTCACGTTTATTACTAATGCATGCTAATTCTAGACAAGATATTAAAGAAGCTTATGCTGGTGATATTGTAGCTGTAATTGGTTTAAAAAATACCATTACAGGTGACACATTAACATATGAAAATGATTTTATTGTTTTAGAAAAAATGAGTTTTCCTGAACCAGTATTACAAGTTGCAGTGGAACCTGTTTTCGCTAAAGAACAGGAAAAAATTAGTTCTGCTTTGTTTGGTTTTACTCAGGAAGATCCTACTTTTAAATTTACTGTAGATCCGGAATCAAAACAAATGATTGCTGCTGGAATGGGTGACTTACATTTAGATGTTTTAATGGAGCGTTTAAAAAGAGAATTTCAAATTTCAGTTAAAGTTTCAGAACCTCAAGTTGCTTATCGGGAAACTTTAATTAATTCTATAGAGGTTGATGGAGAATGTAAACATCAAACAGGAGGCCGAGGTCAATATGGTTATGTACAAATTTTATTTGAACCTAATCCTGGTAAAGGTTTTGAATTTGTAAATAATGTTAAATATGGTGCTATTCCTCAAAATTATATTCCAGCTGTATCGAAAGGTTTGCAAGAATCTTTATCTAGTGGTATAATTGCTGGTTATCCTTTAACCGATATTAAAGCTACTTTATTTAGTGGTGCTTTCCATGAAGTTGACTCTTCTGAATTTGCTTTTAAATCTGCTGCAGCGGCAGCCTTACGTAAATTGCGTAATAGTAAATTAGTTGTTATTTTAGAACCTATTATGAAATTAGAGTTAATTACTCCTCATGAATATATTGGTAATGTTATAGGAGATTTAGTTTCTCGTCGAGGTCGTTTAGAAAAACAAGAAAATGAAGGTATGGTTATGAAAATTCAAGCTTTTGTTCCTTTAGCAGAAATGTTTAAGTATTCTAGTAGTTTACGTTCTAATACTCAGGGAAGAGCAAATTTTTCTATGGAATTTTTTAAATATGAAAAGGCTCCTGAACATATTGCTAATAAAATTATTGAATCACGTAATAAATAAAATTAGTTAAATACAATTTTGTTAATATTTCAGACATTATAACAATTAAGAATTATTTTGGTAAAAAAATATTTAAATGGAGAAAAATAAAATGTCAAAAGCAAAAATAAACAATAAAGAAGAATCACAAGTTATTAAACCTCATTTAAATGTAGGAACACTTGGTCATGTAGATCATGGTAAAAGTACTTTAAGTTTAGCTATTAATAATTATTTAGCTGCTAAAAATTTAGCTAAATTTCGCAAAGATATTAAAACTTTAGATAAAACTGTTGAAGAACAAGAACGTGGTATTACTATTAATGCTCATCATTTAGAGTATGAAAGTGATATTCGTAATTATGCTCATATTGATTGTCCTGGTCATAAAGATTATATTAAAAATATGATTACTGGAGCAGCTCAAATGGATGCTGCTATTTTAGTGGTTTCAGCTGCTGATGGTGCTCAACCTCAAACTCGTGAACATATTTTATTAGCTAAACACGTGGGTGTTCCAAATTTAATAGTTTTTTTAAATAAATGTGATAAAGCTATTCCTGATTTAATACCTTTAGTAGAACATGAAATACGTGAAATTTTAACTAAAAATGGTTATAATGGTTCAGAAACCCCTATTATTCAAGGTTCTGCTTTAAAAGCTTTAGACGGTGATGAAAATTATTTATTAAAAATTGCAGATTTAGTGGCAGAGTTAGATAAATTACCTCTTCCTTTACGTGACATTGATAAACCTTTTTTAATGCCTATCGAAGATATATATTCTATTACGGGTCGCGGTACTACCGCTTCTGGTCGAGTAGAAAGAGGAACATTAACTTTAGGTGAAGAAATTGAAATTCTTGGTTTGGATAAAGATACTTCTACTGTTGCAATAGGTTTAGAAATTTTTAAAAAATCTAAAACTAAAATCCAAGCTGGAGATAATGCTGCTATTTTATTGCGTGGTATTAAACATAGTGATATTAAAAAAGGTCAAGTAATAGTGAAACCTAATTCTTTAAAAGTTTATTCTCAATTTAAAGCAGAAGTTTATATTTTGACCGCAGAAGAAGGTGGTCGTAAAAAATCTTTCCGAACTAATTATAGACCTCAATTTTTCTTTAGAACTGCTAATGTAACAGGTGTTATTACTTTGCCAGAAGATGTTGCTGTTGCCATGCCAGGTGATAATGTTACTATTAAAGTAGATTTGATTAAACCTGTAGCATTAGAGGTGGGCACTTCATTTGCTTTCCGTGAAGGTGGTAAAACTATTGGTTCAGGAAAAATTATTGAAATTTTACCGAAATTAATTAAAATTAATTAATTATGAAGAAGACTAGTTTTATAGTCTTTTTTATATTTTAATTGTATTGAATATTTATGATTAAATCAAAATATTTTTATAATTTTGATATTTAAAGAATATATTGGGGCGCCAAAGAGGCCTAAATTTCGTGCTATTTAACCAATAGTCAGGGCTGATAAACCCTGAAAGGATATGGTCGGTCAGACTAACGAAAGAAAGCCGGATTATAGCAGACCATAAAAGCGGGTTGCGACAAAAGCAAATTAGTCAAGAAGATACCGCCACCGAATAATTTTATGGAGAAGCCTGAAATGGCCTAAGAAGGTAAATTGATGTAATTTCTTAACCTGTCTCGAAAGTTGCTGAAACGGACAGTCCAGAAGCTATCAATATTTACGATATGTATTGGATAGTTTATCATATAAAAAAAAAACCTGGAGTCAGCTTCTTAAAGAGGATACTTCCCCTAAAAAATTAAGGTAGAAATTTAGAGTAACTTGGAGAATCCTAAAACTAAGTAATTAAGTTTACTAATTCAGAAATAAAAGTCTGGATGGTCAAGGATAAAGAATCTTCTTA